>CAYSLJ010000003.1:45617-85742 GCA_964431735.1 uncultured Synergistia bacterium
GAAGAAGCAAGAAAGCTTGAAGAAGAACTTGCAAGAAAAGCACAGGAAGAATTCAACAGTCCAGAAGAAGAACTTCATGGGGGAGAAGTATTAAAAGAATCTGAAAAACCTGTCTGTGAAGGAGACAGAAGTGATGGGGTATCTGAAGAAGAAGCAAGAAGGCAGGCTCTCAGACTGAAATGGCTTGCTGAAGAAGAGTCCCTTAAAGAAGAGGAAGAAAAGTCACGAAAGCAGGAAACCTCTGCAGAAAAAAACATTCCCGGAGAAGAGACATCCGATGAAGAAGCAAAAAAGCAAATTCTGAGATTGAAATGGATGGAAGAAGAAGAGGCACTAAAAAAACAACCTGTAGAAGAGGCAAAAACTGCCATACCTCTCAAAAAATCTCTAAGTATATGTCCTGAATGTAAAACAGAAAATAGATTAAATGCGAAATTCTGTAAAGGCTGCGGGTTTAATATGTATCTACAGGCTGCCAGAGTTCCTTTATCCAGCGAAATTGTACAGGAAGAGACAATAAAACTTACTGAAGAAGAAGTAACAAGAGCAGAAGAAGAGGCAATGAAGCGTGCCGAAGAAGAAGCAAGAAGAGCAGAAGAAGAATTCCTGAGACAATCGGAAGAAGAATTGAAAAGAGCAGAAGAAGAAGCAAGAAAACTGGCAGAAGAAGAGGCAAGAAAAGCGGAAGAAGAATTCCTGAGACAATCGGAAGAAGAATTGAAAAGAGCAGAAGAAGAAGCAAGAAAACTGGCAGAAGAAGAGGCAAGAAAAGCGGAAGAAGAATTCCTGAAACAATCGGAACAGGAAGTAAACAGAAGGAAAGAAGAAAAAAAGAAAGATATTAACATATGTACAATCTGTAATGCAGAAAACAGGATAAATGCCAAGTTTTGCCATAACTGCGGCGGTATACTTCCGGCAGTTATTGGTAATGAAGGAGATTCCGGATCTCTAAAAAAAAACTCAACTATAATATTTAACCAGTCAAAAGCAACAATAAAAATTGCAGAAGATGACCTTAATCAGGATAATGCAAAATGTCCTGTCTGTTATTCTGAAAATAGAATAAATGCCAGATTTTGCAAAAGTTGTGGTGTCAATCTCCAGGAACTTACTGTATTCTGTGCAAACTGCAGAGCTCAGAATAGAGGTATTGAAAAATACTGTAAGTCATGCGGATTTTCATTATATCAGGAAGAAAATGTAAATACTGACACAGAAGAATATATAGAAACAACAGGTCATCTTTTCGGTACAACTTATTTAAAAGATGACTCAGGGGTATCAGTAGGGTTTGATAGTATGTTTATGTAAATGTGAGTGGCGAATAATGAATAATATACTCACTACTCACCACTCACTGCTCACTATTTTACATTTTTAAGTAACTCTACAACAAACTTCCAGAAAGGTTCTATACTGGGTATAAAGAGTTTTTCATCAGGTGAATGAACACCTTGCATGGTAGGGCCAAAGGAAATCATATCCATACCGGGGAACTTCTCCCCTATAATACCGCATTCAAGTCCTGCATGTATGGCTTTTATATTAGCCTCTTTATTGAAGAGTTTTTTATAGGTTTCACGGGATATATTTAATATTTTAGAATCCAGATCTGGTTGCCATCCCGGATACCCCGGCCCTCTTACGTATTTAACACCGGCAAGATTTGCCAGTGATTCTATAGCTTCTGCCACTTCCAGAATAGCCGTACCGGAAGAACTTCTATGATTTAATGTTAAAATCATTTCATCTGCTTCTGTTTTTATGATAGCCAGGTTTGTTGAAGTTTCTACAAGTTCCGGTATATCACGGCTCATAGCAACCACGCCATGGGGCATAGCATATAAAACATTCGTCACAGTCATGGCACATTTACCGGTAAAAACTTTTTTTGTAACATCTTCAGAGTGACGGGACATATTAATAACCAGATCCGGTTCTGTTTTACCGAATTCTTTTCTGAATAACTTTTCCCAGTGACCTGTTTTTTCTTCAATTACCGTGACTTTATCTTCAGGAATCCACAGAAGAGCTTCTGCTTCTCTGGCGATGGCATTTCTCTTACTTCCACCTGAGAAATTCTCTATCTTTATATCAATATCTTTCATAATATTCCAGAGAAAACGGTTAAGAACCTTTATGGCATTGGCATGGCCTTTATCAATTTCAAGACCGGAATGTCCGCCCTTCATACCTGAAGCTTTTACCAGGAACGGTATCATACCGGAAGGTACCTCTTCCCTGTCAATATGTATCTTTATCTCTCCGTCAAGGCCGCCGGCACATCCGACAAAAAAATCTCCTTCCTGTTCGGAATCAAGATTCAGCATGGTTCTTCCCTTAAGGAAATCTGATGTAAGAAACTTTGCGCCATTAAGTCCAACTTCTTCTTCTACTGTAAAAAGGAATTCCAGCGGAGGATGAGGCAAATCTTTACTTACCATAACAGCAAGAGATGTGGCTACTCCCACACCGTTATCGGCTCCCATGCTTGTATCCTGTGCTTTGAGGTAATCTCCGTCAATCTTAAGTTTTATAGGATCTTTAGTAAAATCATGTTCTATTCCTTTATTTTTTTCACAGACCATATCAAGGTGACCCTGAAGAATTACAACAGGTCCATTTTCATAGTCTGCCGTTCCATTTTTCGATACTACAAGGTTTCCTTTACCATCAACTTTATAGGAAAATCCGTGTTCTTTTGCTATGGAAATAATATAATCTCTTATAGCACCTTCATTACCGGAACATCTGGGAATAGATGTAATTTTTTCAAAATGCCTCCAGAATTCAGCTGGCTGCAGGTCGTTAATAGATAATGACATAATAACACTCCTTTTATTTTATAATCGTGACGCGTAACGGGTGATGCGTGATGCATAATGCGTGATGGGTATTTCATCTCCAGGGCGTATAAAACGCCCCTGCTCACTCTTCACTCTTCACCGCTCACTGTTATTAACTCCAAGTGTTTTAAACACTATATCAAGCAATGCATTTATCTTAAAAGGCTTCGTGAGATAACCGTCTGCTCCTGCTTCCAGAGCTCTCTGTTTTATTTCTTCCGTTATAAGAGCAGTTATCATATAAACAGGTGTTGACCTTGTTTTCGGATTTGATTTTATCTTTCTGCACACTTCTATACCATCAAGATCTGCCATAGCTATATCAAGTAATACTATCCCAAAATCTTCTTTTTCTATAATCTCAACAGCAGATTTACCTGAAAAAGCCGTTTTTATTTTATAATCTTCCGAAGAAAGTACCATCTCTATAAGGTTTACAACTTCCGGTTCATCATCCACAACAAGAATTGATTTCTTTTTCGGCAGGGTTTCCGTGAGTTCCGAAGGAGGAAGAATAAAACAGAGAGGTTCTCTATTCAATAAAGATTGTATTTTCTCTTCCAGTTCACCGAGTAAAAAAGGACGATTCATAACATGAACATTATCATTTTGTTGAAATATACGTTCTGATGAGGAATTTTTCAAGACTATAACAGGAGTGGATTTGCATGCATTTAAAAGAGAAGAAATGTAATCTTCAGGCACTGCCGTATCCAGAATTATAACACCCGGTTCATAAGAAAGTCCTTCTTCCAGTTTGTTTTCTGTCATAGAAATACATAAAGGGGTTAAACCGAGATGAGTAATAGAACAGGTGAGATAATAATCGGAATGACATCTATCGGCGATTATAAGAACAGAAGGTCTCTTACCTGTTATATAAACAGCAGAAGAAAGATATTTTTCTACTACAAATATAAGACTTTCCTTATCAAGAGGCTCAGATAAAAAAACCTCTGCATTTATTTGATATTTTTTCTCTATTCCTTCAATCTTTGATATTATAATTAAAGGTATATGGCGGGTAACACAGTTTTCCTTAAGATAATGTAAATTATCTACAGTCTCCTGTTCCATATTTTCTATATTCCATATGATTAATTCAGGTTTATATTTCTCCGCAATATAAATAGATTCGCTCTGATAAGAAGTTGTAAGTACGGAAAATCCATTCTTTTCCAGGAGTATTTTCATATCTTTACTTTTATTTCCATCCTGACAGTAAACTTCTATCATACCTTTAAAAGAAGTTTTTCTGGTTATTTTAATTG
The DNA here is from genome assembly GCA_964431735.1 of uncultured Synergistia bacterium. Taxonomy (GTDB): domain Bacteria; phylum Vulcanimicrobiota; class SpSt-956; order SpSt-956; family JAKJGF01; genus CALARM01. The sequence continues at coordinate 49,738 of CAYSLJ010000003.1, forward strand.
AAGAAACTTCTTCTTCCCGGGCGAATACAGGTAAAGCGAAAGTAAAATAGGAACCCTTGCCTTCCTGGCTGTTTACAGAAATTTTACCTCCATGAAGTCTGATAATATTACTGGTTATAGAAAGACCTATACCTGTACCTCCGTATTTTCTGCTGTGAGAACCATCTACCTGATAAAAGCGATCGAAAATTTTATCCAGAGCATTCTGAGGAATACCGATGCCGGTATCTGCCACTTTCACTATTACAAGATCTGTTCCTGACATACTTATTTCTATGTGAATTTTACCTTCGTAATTATTAAATTTAACGGCATTTTCAAGTAAATTAATAAAAACCTGGCTTATCTTATCCCTGTCTCCTCTTATAATAACAGGATGGGAAGGGAACATTGTAGTAATTGTAATTTTTCTATCATCTGCTCTGGATTTTATTAATTGGACTTCCTGTTCTGCAACATCAATCAAATTAAAAGTAGATAATTTTAATTTTTCAAACCCCATTTCCATTTTAGAAAAATTAAGGAGATTATCAATAAGAGATATTAATCTGTCAATACTTTTCAAAGATATTTCAAGTCCTCTTTTTTGCTGAGCATTAACAGGCCCTATTTTCTCTTTGAATATGAGATCTGTATAACCTTTAATAGCAACAAGAGGAGTTCTCAGTTCATGAGATACATTGGAAAGTAAATTTGATTTCATCTGATCAAGTGTTTTCAACTCCAGGTTAAGTTTTCCCAGTTCCTGATTAACTTTTTCCAGTTCTTCGTTTTTTTCTTTATAGGCTATATGATTTTCATCCATAGTGGCGGATGTATCTGCATATTCATGCCCTGCACCGAATATCATATCCATAGTATTTTCCTCCTTATACTACAGGGAACTGCATATAATTATACAACTTATAAGAATTAAAGGCAATGATAAGATAGTGTTTTTTTACGACAGGTAAATTTACTTTTACTGGAAATTATAATTAATTTCATAAATCTATTAATTGATGAGGGTGATGAGTGATGGGTGATGGGTTAAGAAGAGCCAAAATCCAGTATCTGAGACATTTAATTAATTTTCATTTATATATAAAATTACCTGTCATTTTAAAACACAATCCAATGATAAAATGTTTTTATATCTTTTTCATTGATTTTTTTCATCTTTTAGACTATAATTTTTTAAAAGCTATATAATATAAAGCTTTTATATGAGAATCGTGACGCGTGACGGGAGGAATAGATTCTCATTCTCAGTAATGAAACAGTTAAAAATTTGTCCGGGAAAATTAATCGGTACATATTACTACTGTTTTACCTGAAGTTATAATCAGAAAGAGGTATTAAATATGAAAAACTATCTCACAATCTGTCTTATAACAGTATTACTATTCATGATTTCTTCTGCAGCAATGGCGGATTTTTTGCCCGGTATAATAACCATACAGGATAAAAATTCCCGTATTATCGGTTATATAACCAGTAATGGAGAAATAATGGACAGTGATTACAATATGGTAGGCTTTATCAGAGAAGATGGAAGAATAGAAGGTTCCAATGCCTGCAGTATAGGTTATTTTGACGGAGGAAAATTCCATGATGAAAATTTCAATCCCATAGGTTTTTTCAGGGGAAATCGCGTAGAAAATTCCAATTTTTCTCCTGTAGGTTATATTCAGGAAGGAAGAATTGAAACGAGAGACTACCAGACAGCAGGTTATTTTACAGGTAATACAGGCGGTAAAGACTGGATTATTGCAGCATTCTGTATTTATTATACAGATATGTTTCGCCATACTGATATAGAAAAAAATCAGATAAAAAAGTAAGACTTTAAACGAAGGGAAAAAAATTAAGAAATTGTAAGGAAATAACTACATCATATTTACAGTTTAAATCGTGACACATAACGTGTGACCCGAGGAAAGAGACAATTAATAAAATTTTATTGCGAAGATAAAAAAGAAATGCAGATGAATGAGTATATAAAATTTCTCAAAGAAGGTAACTGTCAGGAAAGGCTGAATGCAGCAAAAAAACTCGGAGAACTGAAATACAATAATGCTGCAGAAGCACTTGTATTATCTCTTATGGACAGAGACCTGTCTGTAAGAAGGGCTTCCTGGACTGCCCTTGAACATATGGAACAGAAATCGGTCAATAACATTATAAAAAAATATACATCAACTCTTTCTTCATTTTTTATAGATGAGCTGAAGAACAGTTACTGGCCTGTAAGAAGTTTTGCTGCAAGAATTCTCGGAAAAATCAGGGAAAGAACGGCAATTGTGCCATTACTGCAGGCGCTTGATGACAGAGAAGGTTATGTGAGATATTTTGCAGTAGAAGCGCTGGGGAAATCAGGAGAACCATATGTACTGCCATATATGGTACAATCTCTCATTGATGATCTCGGCAATACCAGAGCCTATGTAGCAGATTCCATAAAATATCTCATCCTTAATCTTCCTGATAATATAACACCTGAAGATTTAATGTTCCTGGAAGAAACCCTGAAAAAAATAAAAGAACATAATGGTCCTGAAGAACTTTCAAAACTCTTTGAAAAAATAATTGAAGAGAAGAAAACGGAAAAAGTAAAGGATTTTGTAATAATAAAAGATAATTACCCGGAAGACAGGCAGGTGGAAATAATCTGTACAGGTTAAACATATGAAAAAAATACCTTATATTCTGATAAGCACGGGAGATCCTGCAGGAGTAGGGCCGGAAATAACTATTAAAACCATCAGATCTTTTGTAACATCAAAGGTGAAGATTATTCCTGCAGGAGATTTTAATATTTTGAAGGAAGCGAATGCACTATGTGGAAATTCTCATGCATTTCCTCTTGTAAAATTGAATTCCCTTGATGATATTAACGACATATCTTCAAACAATGAAATTTTACATATACCCTTACCGTCTGAAATACAGAAGAGACAGGTTTCGGCAGAATCAGGTGAATATACGTACAATATGCTCAAAACCTGTTCATCGCTATGTTTAAAAGGTCTTGCTTCTGCCATGGTAACAGGGCCGATAAACAAAGAAGCTCTGAAAATGGCAGGTTATGAAGGAGGACATACAGAAATACTTAAAGATTTTGCAGGTATAACTTCTATAGACACAATCTTCTGCATAGAAAATTTGAAGATCTTTTTTTTATCAAGACATATGTCTCTGAAAGACGCAATTTCACTTGTAAAAAAAGAAAATCTACTCAAAGCCATGATAAATATAGACAATCAGATGAAAAATCTGGGTTATAAAAAACCTCTTATAGGTCTTCCCGGCCTTAATCCCCACAGCAGTGACGGAGGACTCTTCGGAAGAGAGGAAATAGAAGAAATGATACCTGCCGTAAGAGAAGCACGACAGAAGGGCATCAACGTAGAAGGTCCTGTAGGGGCAGATTCCATATATCATCTGGGAATAAAAGGAAAATTTGACGCCATACTTTCTCTCTATCATGATCAGGGACATATAGCTTCTAAAACCTATGATTTTTATAAAACAGTTACAATGACGGCAGGATTACCATATATAAGAACATCGGTGGATCACGGAACAGGTTTTGATATAGCATGGAAAGGTAAAGCAAATCAGGAAAGCCTCATAAAAGCAGTAGAACTTGCCGTAGATCTGGTAAGGAAAAAAGAAAAGCCCGTATATACGAAATATCATTGTGATGCATGAGAATACCCTGTTGAATCATATTATATGAAATGGTATAATGGTTGAGAGGAAGCGGGAAATATGAAATGTGCTATAAAAGCTTTTGAATTATCCCCAGGAATTCAGGCTGAAGTTGCAAAAAAATTATGTAAATTATTTAATCTGCCATGAATGTAAAAATACTTGCACTCACAGGAACCAGAAGGAAATGCGGAAATTCCGATATACTGACAGATAAAGCTCTGGAAGGGGCAGAAGGGTCAGTTATAGAAAAAATATATCTTAAAGATTTGCATATAAAACCATGTAAGGGCTGTCTCCGGTGTAATCTGCTCGGATATTGTTCAATAAAAAATGATGATTTTAATTGTTTCAGAGATAAATTTCTTGAAAGCGACTCTATCATAATATCGGCTCCTGTCTATTATCATTCCATACCGGGTGAGTTAAAAGTTCTTCTGGACAGATTTCGCTCTACCTTCCATGTGAAAATGACTCCTGAAAAACTCATATATACTTCCAGATATGATATTGAAACAAAAAAATTCCTTTTTATTCTGACACTGGGACACCCGAAGGAACATGACGCCATTCCTGCCATAGAAGCACTGAACCTTTTTGCATCCATGACATGTAAAAATCCTGTCATAATAAAACCCGTCATAGCAACCTTCCTTGCCATGCCGGGTCAGATAACGGCGTCTAAAGAAAAACTCCGTCATATGTTTACCAGAATAAATATTCCCCCTGAATTTGTAGATGAAAAATACGAAGAGTACCGGCTATTTTTAAAAGATGCTTATAATGGTGGGAAAACAGTGAGTCGTGAAAAGTGAATAGTAAGCAGAGACAAACCTGTCCGCCCGGTACTGTTGAAAATACGTATCACCTGTCACAGGTTACGCTTATAACACATCATAAATTCACTTACACGTTATTTTATGGTAAAATATGTAAATAAAAATTTATCAGTAATCACCGGTTGTTGATCACTGTAAAAGGGAGGATTATTGTGGATAAATATAAAAGCCCTCATGAAAAAATCAAAAGTGAAGCAGATACACTTCTGGAAACACATAATGAAGAAATAACAGATAAAAAAAATTTTTCAGAAACTTTATGGTCAAAAGGTCAGATTGTAGATAATCTTTACAGGGTAGAACATATTCTTCATGGCGGTATGGGAATTATATATGTTATAGAACACCTTAAATGGGGTATAAAACTCGTTGTAAAATCTCCCATATCGGGCTTTTCAGAAGAGGAACATAAGAAACGTTTCATCAGAGAAGCAGAAACATGGGTTGAACTGGGGAAACATCCTAATATTGCCACAGCTTACTATGTAAGAGATCTCCATGGAATACCTGGCATTTTTATAGAATATGCAGACGGAGGCTCTCTTACAGAGTACCTGAAAAAAAATACTGTAAGAACTTTACCTGAAATACTGGACATTGCCATTCAATTCTCCGAAGGCATCAGGTATGCCCATAAAAAGGGGCTCGTACATCGTGACATCAAGCCCGATAATATCCTTCTGATGAAAGACGGAACTGCCAAAATTACAGATTTCGGCCTCGTAAAAACAAAAGATAAAATAGATATGGGAGAGACATTAAAAAATATAGAATGTCCCTCTGAAATATCACGGGATGAATGGCATACAATGACTCATGGTTATGCCATGGGTACACCTCCTTATATGGCACCTGAACAGTGGACTGAAGCAGACAGAGCAGATAAAAGGGCAGATATATATTCCTTCGGTATCATGTTATTTGAAATGATCTGCGGAAGAAGACCCTTTATAAAAGATCATAACAGTGTGGAACATCCGTTGCTTGTATACCAGATGATGCACAGATTCAATACACCGCCTGACCCGGCAGAATACAGAAAAGATATCCCTGTAAAACTGAAAAATCTCATATTGAAGTGTCTTGAAAAAAAGCCTGAAGATCGTTATAAATTCTTTGAAGAAATACTCGATGAACTGCTTATGATTTACAGTGAGTTAACAGGAAAAGATTATGCAAGGAAAATGCCCGGAGAAGCACAGCTTAAATCTGAGGATCTGAATAACCGTGCTCTTTCCTATCTTGACCTAGGTAAAAAAGAGGAAGCAATAAAACTGTTTGAAGAAGCAATAAAACTTGATCCTCATTCTATTTATGCAAATATAAATCTCATCATGCTCGTCTCGGAAAATAATCTGGACACTTATGAAAATATTCTACTCAGGTTCAAAACAGTAAGGGAAGGGAATAGAGGAAACCCTCTCCCCTTTTATTACGAAGCAATCTATGAACTGGAATACGGGAATACGCAGAAAAGTCTTTCTCTTATTTCACAGGCTATTGAACTGGAAAAATCAAATCCTGTATTCTGGAATATAAAAGGAGTGACTCTCTTTAATCTGATGAAATACAGGGAAGCTTCGGAAGCATTTAAAATGTCTTTAGAGCTTGATAAAGAAAACAAAGAAGGTATGAGAAATTACGGTGCCTCTCTCTACCATCTTCGTAAATACAGGGAAAGCTGTGATGAACTAGGTAAAGTAATGGATATGTATGAAGATGATCTTGATTTAAAGGCAGATCTATCGGTTGCTCTCACAGGTACGGGAGAATTAAAAAAATCTCTTTCAGCTCTTGACGAAATCCTTGAAAAAGATATAAATTCCATCAAAGGAAATCTCTACAAAGGAGAATTACTTGCAGGCATAAACAAATATATCCCTACATTTACCGCTCCTGGAGTAAAAGAATGTGAAGGATATCTGAAAAAAGCTTTTACTCTTGCCCCTCATGTACCCAGAATAATGGGAAGTTACAGAGAATATACTGTTAAAGAATCTCTTCCCGCACCTACTGCCACACCTTCTGAAGAAAAAATCCTGGAAAGAGAAAAACCTCTTCTGATAATTGAACCGGGAGAAATAAAGATTTTTCACAGCTCAGGAGGAAAAATAAAAAAGGTCTGTTTTTTAACAGAAAGTCAGATCTTAAGCGCAAATACTGACAGTCTTATAGAATTATGGGATATCAGTTCGGGGAAAACCGTAAAAAAATTCTACGAAGACTCCTCTTATATGAAATTCGAAGTCTTTGACATAAGTGTATCACCATGTAAAAAATATATAATATCAGCCCATGGAGACGGAAAAATAAGAAAATGGGACATAGAAAAAGGAGAACTGTCAGACACATTTACAGGTGAAACAATAATAAGAAGTGTAGATATTTCTTCTGACGGGAAATTAATAGCTTCTGCCGGTAATGACGGCATACTCGGCATATGGGAAGCAGAGACAGGGGTATGTATAAAAAACATAAATAACGAAGGGGGAATTATATTCTGTGCAAAGTTTTCTCCTGATGGTACATATATAGCAACAGGAAATCAGAACGGATCAATTAAATTATGGAACAGGACAGGACAGTTATATAAAACCATATCAGGCCATAAAGGCTCAGTATTAAGTCTCTCTTTCAGTTATGACGGAAAATATATCCTGTCAGGAAGTGAAGATAAAACAGTAAAGATATGGGATATAGTAAAAGAATCTTCTATAATGACTTTCACTGGCCATAATTCTCAAATAGAGACAGTTGATTTCTCGCCTTCCGGACTCTACTGTATTTCAGGTAGCGGAGACGGAACCATAAAAATATGGGACACAGATAAAGGCTCATGTGCAAGAACCCTTTCAGTACACAGCCTTGCCGTAACAGGAATAAAATTCTCCAGTAACGGTTCTTCCATAGTTACAGGCAGTTTTGATAAAACAGTAACATTTATACCTGTTCCTATGAAAAGTGAGAAAACCTTCACAGGCAGCTATAAAAAAGAATATCTGATAGTAAAACCCAGAACAGTAGAAGAAACCTTTAAAGATGAAGAAATTTTTCAGGGACTTATAGAAAAAGGAGAAAAACATCTTAAAGAATGGGACTGGCAGAGGGCATATAATCTATTCAGGGAAGCACAGAACATAGCCGGTTACGGGAAAGACAGACTTATTCTGAACTGTATTCACAGAGCAGGCACAGGAGGGATAAGAGAAGGTATAAAAAGTATATGGCTTCAGAAGAGTTATTCGGAAGAACATAGCGGTGGAATAACCTCTGTAGATATGGATGAAAAAGAGAAAATAATCATATGGGGCAATAAAAACGGAACAGTGAAGGTAATAGATAAGGGAAAAACCATCGCTGCCGGAAGCCAGGAAATTTTTGCTCTTAAATTCCTGAAAAATTCAGGAGAGATTCTAACGGCAGGAAATGATAAATCGATAAAACAATGGGACAGAGAAAGGGGAACATGTATAAAAACTGTTACGGAAAATCTGGACTTTAAATCTATTGACATTTCATACGGAGGAAATTATATAGTAACAGGCGGAGGCCTTACAGATAACAGTGTTAAAATATATGACATGGAGAAAGGAGAATTTATAAGAACCTTTCAGGGACATATTTCTGCAGTAGAAGCTGTTAAAATCTCAAGAGATAATAAGGTTGTACTGTCAGGCAGTGATGATAAAACACTGAAGCTCTGGGATATAAATTCAGGAAAATGCATCAGAAATTTCACGGGTCATGTCTTTTCCGTTACTTCCTGCGACATATCACCTGACGGCAAAACAATCCTTTCAGGCAGCCAGGATAAGACAGTAAGGCTCTGGGATAAAGAGAGAGAAAAATCCATTCATGTACTCAAAGGGCATGAAGGCGAAATAACAAAAGTAGCCTTTTCTCCTGACGGACGTTTCATAATTTCTGCCGGTAAAGACAGTACCATAAGATTATGGAATAAAGAAACAGGAGACTGTCTGAAAATCTTACAGGAACATAAAGATGAAGTAAGAGATATAAAATTTTCTTCAGACAGCAGATATATTATATCAGCCGGCCTGGACGGCACAGTAAAAATCTTTGAAATAGACTGGAATTATTCATTTCCTGAAGACACTAAACCTTTGCCGGCAGAAGCGCCGGAAACTGTCTTTATAGAACCGAAGATTGACATTGAACATAAAGAAGAGTTTGTTCCTGACAGTGACCAATATTTAATAGAAACGAGAACAGAAAAAAATTTATACAACCGGTTAAAAGTCCTTTTATTCATACCGGCAGTGCTCCTGATAGCACTTGTCATATATATGGTCGTTCAGATGTCTTCGGAGAAACCTAAAGTACAGAAACTTGCAAAAGAAATTCTGAGTCAGAATCCTAAAGATAAGAATTTTACCACTATGTTATTTGCCGGAGAATCAAATAATAATATAAAAGCTCTATTAAAAACAGGACACACAGGGATTGACGTTCTTATAGAAGACGGGCTCGTAGATCCGCCTTTTATTGAACTCAATACATATACAGTCCAGAGGCTGTCTTCAGCAATCGGATGGTTTACGATTGATGATAAAACCCTGGACAAGTTAAAAAATGAACTTCCTGAACAGGAAAAAATAAAATATCTGGAATCTTTAAAAAATAGAAAATTTGTCGATAATGATTTCAGAAGAGAACTTAAAAATTTATCTTTCAGTAACATGGATATCATGATAATCATGGATCAATGTGGTAAAATCGATGAAAAAAAGCTGAAAAAACTGGAAGATTTAATGGATAAAGGCTTCAGAAGAAAAGATTTGATAAATAAATTAAAAAGGAAGGGATTTACCGATAAAGAAGCGGGGCTGATTGCAGATTGTGCATCTGAAGATATAGATTATATAAAAGTGAATGCCATGGGAATTCTTACGCAGTTTGACGATAAAGCATATGTAAGGCAAAAAGCCTGTAAAGAATTCATAAAACTCCTGTCAGGTAAAGAATCCTATATCCGTATTTCAGCGGCCCAGGCCCTTGCCGATACAGGTGCAACGGAAGCACTGAATGACATAAAAAGAGCTCTTCTCAATGAGCCGGAAAAATGGAAAGCAGAATATAAAGAAGAAGGCTATTTTTACAGCGAGGAAGATTATGAAGATTATGATACTTACAAACCCTGGTCATGGGCAGAAGAGGAATATAAAGAGGCTATAAAGAGGCTGGAAGGGAAAAGCAGTGAGTCGTGAGTGGTGAGAAATGAGAAGCATGGGCAAACCACTGTGTTTGCCTAATATCCGGTGAAAACACGAACCACGCGTCACGTGTTACGCTTCCAAGGCTTTTTCGCCGGAAATAGTGAAATTTTCCGATTACTGTGGTATAATTTTAATGATGAAGGGTAAAATAACGGAGGTATCTGGCATGACTAAATATAAAATTTTCTTATGTATTTTTTCTTTATACCTTCTGACCACTATCTGTCTTTACGGAGCAGAAGAGAAAATAAAAATAGTAGTGGCAAAAACAGGAAAAAGTTTTTATAGCACAGGTATAACAGATGAAAAATGGAATGTCTGTGTACCTCTGAGAGACATAATAAGTGCTATGGGAGATGTGACAATACAGTGGGAACCGGACGAAGGTGTGATTACGGCTGAGACGGACGATCACTGGTGCCAGATATGGATAGGTAAAAACAAGGCCACTGTTGACGGAGAATCAGTCTATCTTGCCACACCTCCTTTCAAATACAAAGGCCGTACCTTTGTTCCTGCCACATTTATAGGCGAAGCACTGGGAAAAGAAATAAAATGGAATTATAATAATAAAACTCTTACGATAAAGTAGGGAAAAGTAGTGAGTCGTGAGTGGTGAAAAGTAGTGAGTCGTGAAAAAGTGTATCCTACGCATCATGCATCACGGGCACAGAAAGGTTGATCATTCACGCGTCACGCGTCACGCGTCACGCGTCACGATTCTATGCAATTTGATATATTTATTAACCCTCCGGAGAATCCCGGAGAACAATGGAAAGCTTTTTCATTAGCTTTTCCCGGTTGTAAAGGGACAGGCAATACAGAAGAAGAAGCAATAAAAAATTTTAAAATATCTCTGGATAAATGTATTAATGCCCTGATCAATATATTACCGGAAGAGAATAACAGGATTTTATAAAAAGGAGAGTTTCTCTGTGGTTAACTGTACCGAATGTAACAGTCCAAATTACGAAACAGACATATACTGTAAAAATTGCGGAGAACTGTTAAAAAAAAGGCTGGCCAGAGAAAGACTTGTAGGCCAGAGATATAAAGTTATTTCTCCTCTCAAGGTTGGCGGTATGTCAGGTGTATATATGGCAAAAGATACGAGACTTAACAGTATATGTGCCGTAAAAGAACTGCTTATAAGAATGTATTCCGATAGTGACAGAGATTCAACAATACAGAATTTTAAAGCAGAAGCAGAATTACTGGCAAATCTCAGACATCCGAGTCTTCCCCGTGTTATAGATTATTTCTATGAAGATGGTAAATACTATCTGGTTATGGACTATATAGAAGGAGATGATCTGGAAAGTGTACTGGAGCAGGAAGGTATCCCATGGCTTCCCGAAAAAGATGTTATGACATGGACACTGGAAATATGTGATGTTCTCAGCTATCTTCATAATCAATCACCTCCTATTATATACAGAGATTTAAAACCTTCAAATATTATGCTCAGAAAAAGCGATCAGAAACTGATGCTTATAGATTTCGGTCTCGCTCAGATGGTACACTTAAGACCTCTTGGCGGGGAGAAAGCTCTCGGAACACCCGGCTATGCTCCTCCTGAGCAATATTCGGGACGGGAAGAACCAAGAAGTGATATATATGCACTGGGAGCAACGCTGCATCATTTACTCACAGGCACCCCTCCGGGAACACCTTTTAAATTTGCTCCTATAAGAGAACTTAACAGAGAAGTATCTCCTGATATGGAAAGAATTGTAACAAAATCACTGTACAGAGATATAGACATGAGATATAATACTGTTACAGAAATGAAAAAAGAGCTGATACGCCTTGCAGATACACTTGGAATACCAAGAGAAACAAAAAGACTTGATTATTATCCGGCTGAAAAAATACCAATGATAAGAGAGAAATTTACAGAATCTGTTATAGAAGAAAAAAAAGTAAAAAAGAAACGAATTAAAATCTTTCTTGTAGAAGATGATAAAATCATAAGAAAAATGTTAAAAATATACATGGAACTCAGTGATGATATGGAACTGGCAGGAGAAGCAGTAAACGGAGCAGATGCAATAGAACAATTCAGGCACATGACAACTCTGCCGGACATAACATTGATGGATATAAGTATGCCTGATGTGGACGGCATAATGGCAACAAAAGAAATATTGAAAATTGCTCCGAAAGCAAAAATAATCATGTTAACTGCCCTGGAAAGTACAAGAGAAATAGTGCTGAAGTCTTTTAAAGCAGGAGCAACAGGTTATATAATAAAAAATACAGATATGGATGAAATTGCGGAATATATAAGAAAGGCCCATCATGGAGGTTCACCTATTGAACCTACAGTGGCAAGTCTTCTGATAAGTGAAATAGTAAAAAGTGAGTAGTGAAAGGTAATGGATGATGGGTGAAAAGTAGGGGAATTTTATTAAACACCCTGAGATGAAGAGTGAAACGTGAGAATTTACCTCTAACCTGTTATGGGAAGGAATTTATCAGAAGATATGGAATATAGGATAGATGTAAAAGAAGTTGAAATATTTATGGAGCTTTTTGTATGAAAATACTGGTTGTAGAAGATGATATAACACTGATGAAGGTAATGGAACTGAACCTGAAAAGAAATAAGTATAAAGTAATTCAGGCCAGATTCGGTGAAGAAGCATTAAAAAAAATAAAGAAAGACAAACCTGATTTAATCTTACTTGATATGGTTTTGCCTGATACAAACGGTATTTTGATAATGGAACATTTACAGAAGAAACCTGTTCATCCGCCTATTATTGTGATGACTGCCCACAGTTCCGAAGAAACAATAATTCAGGCACTGAGGCTTGGAGCAAAGGATTTTATTATAAAACCATTCCAGAATGACGATTTTCTTGAGAGAGTAAACAGAGTAGTAAGAGAAATAAATTTCAAAAAAGAAGAAGAAAGAATAATTAAAGAAAAAGAAATACTGCTGGAAGAATTAAAAAGCATTCATGAAATGAAAAATAAATTCCTGGATATGATAATACATAATCTCAAAAATCCTCTTAATTCGGTACTTGGTTTTGCCAGCATTTTAGCAACGAGAGAACTTTCTGCGAAAGAAAAAATGGAATACTATAAAATAATTGAAGAACAGGGTAAGCGTATGCTTATCATGCTTGACGATCTTCTGAAAGACAGCTTTTACAGAGAAGGTAAACTTCCATTGCAATGTAATGAATTAGATCTAAAAAATATTCTCATGCCAAGTATATCAAATACGGAATTAAAAGCATCAGAAAAAAAGATAAATTTTCTTTCTTCTCTTGATGAACATTTAAATATAACCTGTGACGGTGAAAAACTGGTAGAGGTTGTAGAAAATCTTATAGATAATGCCTTTAAATTTACGCCTAAAGGAGGTCAGATTAAACTTACAGCAAAAGAAGTGGATAATACCGGAATATCTATTACAGTATCTGATACAGGTATAGGTATACCGGAAAACCTCCTGGACAAAATATTCCTCGGTACACCTCTTGTTTCCAGAAAAGGCCTGAGAAGCGAAAGAGGCACCGGTCTCGGTCTTTCCTTCTGTAAAAAAATAATAGACATGCATGGAGGCACTATAGAAGTAGAAAGTCAGGAAGAAAAAGGAACAAAAGTAATCATATTTTTACCGAAAATTCCCCGTAAGAGCTATTCCTGGGAAGATGAAATGAAACGTGATGCGTGATGCGTGGCAGGTGATGCGTAACATGTTAGTAAACGAAATATTCAAAAGTATACAGGGTGAAAGCTCTTATGCAGGTCTTCCATGTTCTTTCGTAAGGCTCACAGGATGTAATCTCAAATGTTCCTACTGCGATACCTCTTACGCATTCGATGACGGACAGGAAATGAATATTTCTTCAATCATATCTCATATAGATAACTCCGGCATAAAACTCGTAGAGATTACAGGAGGAGAACCACTCCTTCAAAAAGAAACACCATTACTAATAGAAACATTACTGAAAAAAAAATTTTTTGTTCTTGTAGAGACAAACGGTTCTGTGGATATAGACATAGTTCCCTCGAAAGCAGTTATTATAATGGATTTAAAATGTCCGGGCAGCGGAATGAGTGACAGAATGAAATGGGAAAATATAGAAAAACTTTCAGGTAACGATGAAGTGAAATTTGTCATAGGAGACAGAAGAGATTATCTGTGGTCCGTAGAAAAAATAAGGGAATATGAACTGAATAAAAAATCACATATATTATTTTCCCCTGTCTGCGGTAAACTTGAACCCAAAATACTGGTAAAATGGATAATGGAAGATAATTTGAATGTTAGATTTCAGTTACAGCTTCATAAATATATATGGGGTGTAGATGCAAAAGGAGTGTAAAGAGTAAAAAGTGAAGAGTGAAAAGTGAGTCGTAGGGGCATTTAATAAAACGACCTGGAGATGAAATACGCATCACGCATCACGATTAAGAAAGGAGCAATAAAAACTATGGAATTCAAAACAGTAACTATCGAAAAACCGGAAGATATGAACTTTATACTGGGTCAGTCTCACTTTATTAAAACAGTGGAAGATATTCATGAAGCACTTGTAACTGCTGTGCCGGGAATAAAATTCGGCGTGGCTTTCTGTGAGGCTTCTGCTGACTGTCTTGTACGCTTCAGCGGTAATGATGAGGAATTAACGGATCTGGCAAAGAAAAATGCTTTTTCACTTTCTGCAGGACACAGTTTTATCATATTTATGAAAAATGCCTTTCCGATTAACATAATGGAGGCAGTCAAAAGAGTACCTGAAGTATGCAGAATCTACTGTGCCACTGCAAATCCCGTAGAGGTGATTATTGCAGAGACAGAACAGGGACGGGGAATAATGGGAGTTATAGATGGATTTAAAACAAAAGCCATAGAAACGGAAAAAGATATAGAACACAGAAAAGATTTCCTGAGGATGATCGGTTATAAAATCAAGTGAGTGGTGATTTATACGAGAAGAGTCACGGATAAGGCCCGTGACGGGATAAAAATCTTTATTACCTGTTCAGGTAACCAGTTATTCCTTACTGACATATTTTTAACAAAATGTTAACAAAACTCTATTGAACTCTACCTATCTATAATCTAATATATAATTGTATTATTCATATTCGGAGGTAATATAAATGAATATATCAGGTTTTTCCAGGTTAAAAGCTTCTGAAGATATAAAACAGGGAAATAATATATCTTCCGTACATATTGTTTCCACTGCACCGGGAGACGGTGTATATCTGTCAGGCCCATGTGATAAAAAGGATGAGAGTCAATGGGAAATGTCTTCAAAACTTCAACAGATGTCAGAACAGATGAAACAGGAAAATGTTTCACTGAGAAGAGAACTGGAAAAACTGAAAGAAGAGCTTCAGACTACAAAAAAGGAGGAAAAATCTCTCGATAGTAAATTAAAAAAAGAAGAAGAGGAAAATAATGCTCTTCAGGAACAGCTAAAAACCCTCCGGAACAAAATGAGTCATAAACAGTTCGATGTAAATCTTCAGGAAGGTACTTTTACCGTGACTGATGTTAAATATAATGGAATTACCCTGGATAATATAAGAATCAGAAATCCGAAAACAGGAGAATACATGAAAAACCTACTTTCTATAGATATATTCTCCACCACTCCGGGACAGATAAAAAAAGACTTCTTCGAATCCCTTGACACACCCTTCACTGTAGAAGAAGGACATGTAACCATATCGCAGGATATCCTTACAGAGTATCTAAGAAAAATGGGAGATACCTTTAAGCAATATAAAGTACACAATCTACAGGCCCTTTATGAAGAAGGTAAATGTAAGATAAAAGGAGAATACGGCAATTTTATTCCTGTGCCATTCACTTTATTTTACAGTCTTGATTTTAAAGATAACAAATTCAAAGTCACACTGGATAATGTAAAAGTAGGAGGCTTTATATCTGTGCCTGGCACAATTCAGGATATCTTTGTAGATATAATAGGAAGTAAGTTTGCAAAAGGGCTTGTAGAAAAAGACAAAGAGAAAGAGAATACCTTCTCTGTAGACATAGGAGCAATGCTCCCCGTGGGATTAAAGGCAGATTTTACGAAGGTAACTGCAGAGAACGGTAATTTGACGATTGAACTGGGCCCTCCTGTGGAATCGTAACGCGTAACGCGTGACGCGTGACGCGCAGGCTACGCCTACTCACTCTACGCCTACTCACTTTTCACTACTCACCATTTACAGTTTTCTTAACATATTCCATTACTCCTGCTATGCCTCTCTGATCTTCAACACCGAGGATTATCTTAAATCCCTTTCCGTAGACAGGGTCTGCTCTGTAGAATATATTATTTGCAGCATTCAGGGCGCCGTCCATCTGGAGCACCTTGTAGGCTACCCAGTCGGCGAAGCCTTCTTTTATAACTATATTCTGATTATGAGGGCAATTTTCCGTCTGCCATGCATGGGCAAATTCATGGGCTACTGTGCCCAGGAAATCATCTACGGCAAGATTATTGATCATATATATATGATGATAGGTTCCTTCAAATTTGTAAAGTCCCACTTCCATGCCTTTGTATGTAGCAGGAGCCATCTGATCGAGTGTTGCCGGGTCTACCAGATCCAGTACATAGGGATAACTTACAGTCATACCGTTAAGATTATAATACAAATAGCTCCTCATTTTTTCAAATACAGGGCTGGCAAGTTCCTTTGTGTTTATAACTGTTTGATAATAATTCTCTTTTGCAAAAGTCATATCACATAAAGAAAAAACAAGTACAATCATAAAAAAGATAGTTATAATTTTTTTCATAAAATACACCTCACAGCAAATTTTATATATTACTTTCATAAACAGTTCCTCCCGTCACGCCTAACCGTGTCCTTCATTTGGTACTATACAGAGAAATTTCAACATTCCTTCTCCCCTATTTTTAAATTGATGTAACTCTCCGGGAGGGACAAAGACTGCCTGTCCCGGAACAAGTGGTGTGGAACCATGTTCAAAGACCACTTCTCCGTTACCTTCCAGAATATAAACCTCATGTTCCCATGGATGTTTATGACATGGTGTATGTCCGTCCCTGCCAAGTTCGAATTGACGGAGAGAAAAAGTCGGTGCCCCTTCATTTTTAGTTATAAGAGGTTTCATAATAACACTTTTAGTATCAGGCAGATTTATTTCTTTACCTTTCATTTCAGATGATGATATGACTTGCATATGTAAATACTCCTTTTATATGAATCGTGACGCGTGACGCGTGACGCGTGACGCGTTATATACTTACGCATCACACATTACACTTTACGCATTACTAAGTACCGTAGCAGATAAATTGGTACCCAAAATATTATAAATAGTGAGTAGTGAGTAGTGAGTGAGTTTTAGCTCACTATTCACTATTCACTAGATAATTCATAAATGGTTACGAACTTACCTGTCTCGGTACTCAGGGACTGTAAGAAAATAACCCTGGCAAATTGTTAGAACGGTTATCATCCTCGCGTCACGCGTTACGCGTTACGCGTCACGATATAGATGTACATATGATTGGGTTATTTCTTGACAACCCCTTATCTCAGTAATTATAGATTCTATGAAACTGACTATAATCCTCAAAATCCCTTGACACAACCATATTATATCAGTTATTCTGAAAAAAGCAAAATATTTTCAGAAGAGAGGTACAATCTTTTTGAAAAGAATATTTAAAAAATACTTTTATTATAAATGCCCTGTATGTAAAGAAAGAACAATTCCTTACATACAGATATTCAAATTATTATCCCCCAAATACTGTCCTGTATGCAAAATATATTTGCTTCCTAAAAATATCAGAGAAGCTTTCAGGATGCAGGTTTTACTCATAGCAGTATTTTTCATAATATTAAGGATTTATCTGTGGGGGAGTGATTTTCTGGAAAAAGCAACAATATTTTCCAGAAAGGTGTCACTATTAATTCAGTTTATCCTGGGCGGAATATTGCTTTCTCTTTATATGGTAACCACTATAATATGTGATACACAGGTAACTGAACTCGGAGAAATTGAGAACTTGCCATAATAGTGTTTTATGTAGTATAATCAGTGAATTGTGAGTCGTAAGTCTCAGGGGCGAACCCCTGTGAAAACACGCATCACGCATTACGAAATCACGCGTCACGCGTCACGCGTCACGCGTCACGAATTTACGGTGATAAAATGAACAATGATGATATACAGTATGCAATAACACATTCCTGTGTGCTTCGTCAGCCACAACAGAAAATTGCCACATTTGGCGTTACAAATATAAAATATTTTATAATTACAGATCCTATTATAAATAATCTCATAGAGAACAAGGAAGATGATTTAATACTCAGAGAAGGACATGTAATAGCAGAAAGACCTCAAATTATAACTCCCTATTATTTTAAAAGCCTCTTTCAGGGTTTTGACCACGGAGACGAATATACTGAATTTGTTCGTGAAAACTATTCTGAAAACAACCCGGGACTGCTTTATAAATACAAAAATGAATTTAAAAACATGTCTGTAGTGTCAGGCCCTCTTGATTTACTTGTAGAAAGGCTCGAACAGGAAATAGAGAAAGAAGGAGACAATCTCAGCACTATAATAAAAGGAGTAAATACTTACTGGGATATATCCCTTATGAAATTCATATTTGAACTTACCACCAGTTCACTCGCAAATAATATACTGGATCTGAACAGAAGAGGCCTTTTAAATATAGACAATTCCGGTCTTCCGGGAGATGCGAAAGTAAAAATAGAAAATCTCTTCAGAGAAGTAAAAGCAGGCAGATTGGACCCGAAGGTTTTGAAAAAAGAACTGGATCTCTGGGGAGTCTTTAAAGAATATGAGAACAGGTTCCTCGATCTTTTTACGGGACGTTAAAGACGTGATGCGTAATGCGTGACGCGTGACGCGTGACGCGTGTTTTCACCGGTAAGGGGCGAACACAGAGGTTCGCCCCTACTTTTCACGAACTCTTCAGTTCATTATAAAGTTCTTCATAAAGTATATTACTTTCTCCGAGATCCTTTAAAAATTCGCATTTATCAAGTGTTTCTTTCGAAGGATAAATACCCGGGTTATTTATAATTTCCGGTTTTATAAATTTCTTTGAAGCAATATTCGGGTTTGCGTACCATGTAGAATTTGAATTTTCCGCACTTACTTCAGGCCTCAGGAGAAAGTCAATAAAAAGCTCTGCTGTCTCTTTGTTTTTTGCTCCTTTCGGAACACACATATTATCAACCCATATTTCAGTGCCTTCTTTCGGTATGACATAGTGAATGGATTTATTCTCCTTTATAACCTGGAATACATCTCCGCTATATCCCTGTGCAAGCCATAGATCGCCGGACTTCAGAAAATCCACATATGTATCGCTTGTATAGGCTTTAACGAGAGGCTTTTGCTTCAGAAGCAGGTCTTTTGCTTCTTTAAGCTGTTTTTTATCTGTACTGTTAAGAGAATAGCCAAGGATTTTAAGTGCAGGCTGTGTTAACGATCTCATGTCATCAAGCATGGATATACATTCTTTATATTTCTCATCCCAGAGTATTTTCCAGCTATCTACAGGTTCTTTTACCTTTTCCGTGTTCACGCCTATACCGCTGGTGCCCCAGAAATAAGGTAATGAATATAAATTTTTCGGGTCACATTCGAGACCTTTGAATCTTTCATCTAAATTTTTAATATTAGGAATTCTGCTGTGGTCAAGCGGTTCAAGAAGTTTTTGATTTATCATCATAGTAACCATATAATCACTGGGGAAAATCAGATCATATCCGCTTGCACCTGCCTGAAATTTGGCAAGAAGTTCTTCATTACTGGAATAATTATCATAAGTAACCTTTACGGAAAATTCCTTTTCGAATTCAGGTATAACCTTATCACTTATATAATAAGGCCAGTTGTAAACAAAGAGCTGTTTCCCTGTTTCTCCTCCCTTACCGGTACAGGATGCGGTTCCGAGTCCGCATGCCGCCGACAACCCTATAAATGATAAAGATTTCAAAAAACTTCTTCTGCTTATTGTATTCATTAATTTATTCTCCTAATCTCTGTGAAATAATGACTGAAGTCATGCTGAAAAATAATATAAGTGTGGAAAGGGCATTAATTTCCGGTGAAACACCGAATTTCATCATAGAATATACCTTTACGGGCAGAGTAGTTGAACCTATACCTGCCACAAAGGACGTAATAAGATAATCATCAAAAGAAAGAGTGAATGCTATTAAAGCAGCACTTATTACACCGGGTAAAATAATCGGCAATGTTACTTTCATGAAGGTCTGTACAGGCGTAGCTCCGAGATCCATAGCTGCCTCGTCAAGAGTCTTATTATATCCGTAAAGTCTGGCTCTTACCACAACAGCGACAAAGGATATATTGAAAGCAACATGGGCAATAATTATAGACACAAGTCCCAGTGTAAAATGAATAAACACGTAAAAACTCAGAAGAGAAATACCCATTACTATATCAGGTATGATAATAGGCATATAAAGGATTGAATCAAAGACTTTTTTCCCGGGGAATTTATATCTGTACATGGCAATGGCGGTAAAGGTTCCAATAACCGTAGCCAGGACAGTTGACACAATACCTATAATCAGGCTATTTTGCAGTGCTCCCGCCATAGCAGTATCTGCAAAGAGCACCCTGTACCATTCCAGAGTAAACCCCGTCCATACGGCATTTATCCTGGCTTTATTAAAAGAGAATATAACCAGTATAACCATAGGGCCGTATAAAAAAAGATACGTAAGCCATGAATGAAGGGTCAGAGCAACTTCGCCCCATTTAATTTTTTTCTGTGTCATAGTCTGTGTCATAGTTTTATATTCTCCGGTCATATGTGCGTGACGCGTGATAATCGTGACGCGTAACGCGTGACGCGTGACGCGTATTTTCACCGGTATCGGGCGACCACAGAGGGTTCGCCTGCTCACTGTTCACGCCTTTCCTTCTTCTTCAAGATCTCCGAATTTTATATAAAGAACCAGTAAAGCCAGGACTATTATCATTACGATGAAAGACAGAGACGAACCGAAGGGCCAGTTTTTACTTTTAAGGAACTGCATCTGGATTAAATTGCCAATCATCATATCCTTTGCTCCTCCCAGGAGATCTGGTGTAATATAGGCACCGAGAGTCGGTACAAAAACCAGTATACAGCCGGCCACTATGCCGGGAAAGGTAAGAGGAAGCATTACTTTAAGGAATGCTTTAAAACTGTTAGCACCCAGGTCATGAGCTGCTTCCATCAATGACGGCTCTACTTTCTCTATAGACGCATAAAGAGGAAGAACCATAAAAGGAAGATATCCGTAAACAAGGCCTATAAGTACGGCAGTTTTAGTAAAAAGCAGTTTCAAGGGTTCATCTATAAAACCTGTATTGAGCAGCAGTGTATTGATAAGGCCGCTGTCTCTGAGAAGGATCATCCAGCTATAGGTTCTCACAAGAAAATTGGTCCAGAATGGCAATATAACAAGTAATATAAGAGCATTTTTCAGCTTTGTGCTCTTCCTTGTAGATATATAATAAGCCATGGGATAACCGATAATAAGACATATGACGGTATTCAGGAAAGCTACCCAGAAGGAATAAAGTACTATTTTAATATAAACGGGATTAAGTACATTCCTGTAATTATCAAGGGTAAAATTCCAGGTAACACCGCCATAGACTCCTTTCTGGCAGAAACTGTACACAAATAAAATACAGATAGGTATCAGAAAAAATACCATAATCCAGAAAAAAGCAGGACTGATTAAAAAGCCGGCTCTGAGATGATCTCTGTTAAAATTACGAAACACAGAGTATTTCATCTTCCGGTTTTTCCGTCAGTACAAATGTATTATCAATATCCCAGGACAGGAAAACATCCTGATTGGCACCCAGCTCGAAAGACCTGTCATAATTTTTCTCAAGCACTATAAGTTTCTGATCATTCATCCTTACAATAAACTGTATAACAGTACCGAGATATATTACATCTTCAATAGTACCATGAAGGATATTTTTAGATGGCCCCTCCGGTCTTGAGGGACTGAGCTGTATCTTTTCAGGTCTTACCATAACGGTGGCATTACCGCCCGGTCTTACCCCTTCTCCCAGGGCTCTTATTTCAAGTCCTTCAGGTGTTGTGAGTGTATATATAGTGCCATTGCCGTTTCTCAAATTTCCCTTGAAAAGGTTTGATATACCCATAAAATTGGCAACAAATTCCGTTCTTGGTTTTTCATAAACATAGGACGGATTACCGAGCTGTTCTATTTTTCCGCCCTGCATGATGGCAATTCTGTCAGACATGGTAAGAGCTTCTTCCTGATCGTGAGTAACATAAATAAAAGTTATACCAAGTCTTTTCTGAAGGGATTTAAGTTCTACCTGCATCTGCCTTCTCAATTTAAGGTCCAGAGCGCCGAGAGGTTCATCGAGTAATAAAACAGGAGGCTCATTTACAAGAGCTCTTGCGAGAGCAACTCTTTGCTGCTGTCCTCCTGAAAGCTGTTTCGGCATTCTTTTTTCCAGACCGGAAAGGCCTACCAGGTCAAGAGCTCTGGCCACTCTTCCACCTATTTCTTCTCTTTTTATACCTTTTAATTTTAATCCGAAAGCAACATTTTCATAAATATTTAAATGGGGAAAAAGGGCATAATTCTGAAAAACAGTATTTACATTGCGCCGATATGGGGGGATATTATTAATCATCTGATCTTCCAGATAGATTTCACCGGCATCGGGGGTTTCAAAACCTGCTATAAGCCTGAGCAGAGTTGTTTTACCACAGCCGCTGGGGCCTAGTATGGAGAAAAACTGGCCTGCAGGAATTTCTACGGAAACATTGTTAAGAGCAGTAACGTCTCTAAACCTCTTCACAACATTTTTTAATTGTACGATATTTTTTTTCAATAAGGTCTCCCTCCTTTAAAATTAATTATCAGGTGTCTCTCAGTGAACACCCGGGACTCTGAACTTTAATTTTACGTTGAGTAAACATACGGGAAATTTTCCCGCTCACCTCCTGTAATCTGTTATGCAGGACTGACAGAGTTAGCCTTTACCACATAAAGGTTTCCTCTGTCTCAAATGTCATATTATAACAGATTTAAATTTGATTTTCCATATTTTTTTGAAAGATTTTTAAAAATTTTTCTGTATCATATTATACCCGGAATTGTATAATTTTACTATAGAAATTTCATCTAATTTAAATTTTTTTTGTGGTAAATTTATTATTGTAAATTGGGAAAAAAAGAGGTTTTAGAGAGTTACTTATGTAATATTATAGTGAGTAGTGAGTAGTGAGTAGTGAGTAGTGAGTAGTGAGTAGTGAGTAGTGAAAAGTGAGTAAGTAGTGAAAAGCGAAATTGCTCATTACGCGTCACGATTATCACGCATAACGCTCCACCCGTTACGGGTCACGAAAAAAAAGAACGGAGGAATATAACAGGTGAAGACTTTAAAAATAATTTCTTACAACCTTCATGGCATCCAGACAAATGATGAATGGAGATTCGGGAAAATTGCCTATGAACTCTCGAAACATGAGACAGACATATGCGGTTTTCAGGAGGTAATAAACGGCTACGGTATCGAAGATACAAGCTATCAGGTCGCCCACCATATGAAAAATATTACAGGTCTCCCCTATACAACACACTGGCTTTTCTGTCATTATTTCAACGACATATACCCGGAAGGCCTCTCAATTATGTCCCACTATCCCATGATAAATCCAGTAAGAATAGATTTGAACGAAAATCTCTCCTGTAAAGTAAAACCCCTTCTTACAAGATTTGCTCTCTCGGCAGAAATAGATATTGACGGGAAAAAGATTTTATTCACTTCACTTCATCTGGATCATCACAAGGATCGTAACCTGAGAGCCTCTCAGGCAGAAAAACTTCTTCTCGAACTGGGAAATTTTTATGATACGGAACAATATATATGCTCAATAATAACCGGCGATTTTAACGATCTGGACACATCGCCCTGCATAAAATATTTCGAAGAACAGGGCTATAAAGACAGTTACAGAACAGTCAATAAAAAAGGCGGAAATACCTTTTATTCGGGAAAACCTACGGTAAGAATAGACTTTATAATGATAAAAGGCGATGTGGATATAGTAAAAAGCGAACTCATACTTTATGACAGTTCTTTAAGCGATCATGTAGGCATAGTAACTACTATAAACATAGCGGAACCGGAAGAAGCAAAAGAACCGGCAGAAGAACAGGAGAAAGAAGAAATAAAAGCAGAAGAGCCGGAAGAAAAGAAAGCAGAAGAGCCGGAAGAAAAGAAAGCAGAAGAGCCGGAAGAAAAGAAAGCAGAAGAGCCGGAAGAAGAAGCGTGATGCGTATGGGTGATGCGTATTACCGGTACCGGGCGAACACAGGGGTTCGCCCCTACTTCTTATTCTGTTCACTTATAGCCATTAATGTAACAAGCCTGTTATTCCTGGCATCTTCGTAATCCGGGGCAAGTTCCAGGGCTTTATCAAAACATGGCAGGGCTTCTTTGTAATTTTTAAGAAGATATAAAGAAAAGCCTTTATAGTTCCATGCTTCGGCATTTTTGGGATCCAGTTTCAATACCATATCGAAGGATTTAATGGCTTCCTTATACTTCTTACCCAGAGTCAGTGCAAAGCCTCTGTAATTCCATGCATAAACATTTTTCGGGTCCACTTTTATCGCCCTGTCAAAACAGGCTACCCCTTCTCCGTAATTTGTCAGTAATATAAAAGCAGCGCCGCGGTAATTCCATGCGTCTACGTTTTTCGGCTCTAACTTTAAAACCATATCATAACATGTAACTGCTTCTTTCTGTTTACCCAGGCCCGCAAGAGCCAGTCCTTTATTGTTAAGGACGAGTGTGTTTTTCGGTTCCGAAGAAAGGAGTTTATCATAACATTTAACAGCATCATCGTATTTTCCCTGGTGATATAGAATTTCTCCCTTATACCTCAGGATATAAACAGAATTCGGATCGAGTTCTATTACTTTATCAAAGCTTTCCAGAGCGCCGGCGTAATTTGTTGTTTCTATACATGCAAGCCCTTTTGAATACCATATGGTCTTTACGCTTCCATCTATCCTTAAAGCTTCATCATAGGCATTTATGGCTTCCTGATATTTCCCGAGATGTTTCAGGCTCTCGCCTTTATAATAAAGAATATAAATATCCTTGGGAGTGATTTTGAGAGCTTTATCGAAATTTGCCAGAGCTTCCTCATATTTTCCCTGTTTATATAAATCTTTTCCCTGATTCATGAGAAGGTCTTTTTCTTTATTGTTGGAGCATGAAAAATTTAATAAGAGCATTAATGAAATTGTGAGTAATAATAGAATATTTTTTGCATTCATAATAATGCTTATTTTATCAAAAACAAAAAGAGATTACAACAGGAATTTCCAAGGGATAACTGCTATAATTACGTTTGACAGTAGTAACGCCATATGTTATTATTTTTGTATGATAAAATCTTTTTCATCAAAAGAAACTCAGAAAATCTGGGAAGGTCAATTTTCTAAAAAATTACCGCCTGATATTCAAAGAATAGCCAGAAGAAAGTTAAGGATGCTTAATAATTCCAGGATAATTAATGATTTAAAAGTGCCTCCGGCTAATAATCTGGAGCAGTTAAAAGGAAATAGAAAAGGCCAATACAGCATTCGCATAAACGATCAGTGGAGAATTTGCTTTACCTGGAAAAATGAAGATTGTTATGATGTTGAAATAGTTGATTATCATTAAACATCAGGAGGTGATATTTATGGAAAAATTATCCAATATACATCCCGGAGAAATACTGCTTGAAGAATTCCTGAAACCTTTACATATATCTCCCTATCGTCTTGCGAAAGAAACAAAAATACCACAGACAAGAATATCTGAGATTATAAAAAACAGACGGAGGATTACAGCAGGAACAGCTCTCAGATTCAGTAAATTTTTCGGAAATTCTCCGCAATTCTGGCTTGGTCTGCAGAATGATTATGATCTGGAAGAAGAAAAGAATAAGCTGAAAAAAGATTTAGACGCTATTTATACTTTAGAGCAACTAAAAGCTTCATAAGGGAATAGTAAATCTACCTGTTATAAAAAAACACAATCAAAGTTCTTGACCTTTTAACTATAATAGCTTATTATCTCTACAAAATATATATAATCAATTCCCGTAAGGATAGAAATAAATGCCGGATAAAGTCAGCTCTGAAGATTTTGTATTGTCACTCCTCAGAGAAAATCCTCGTGTAGATGAAATAAATAAATACGCCGAAAATTTTAAAGAAAATGACTGGCAGGAAATTGTTAAAATTACCACCTCTCACTCCCTCTTCCCTGCCTTTTATGACAGGCTTGTAAGAATGAAGATTTCACCTGTGCCGGAAGAGATTATTTCCCATCTCAAGGGAATGTATCTATTGAATTTGAAAAAAAACATGTTCCTCGAAGATGAACTCTTTAAAGTCCTTGACCATCTGAAATCCTGCAATATCCCTGCCATACCGCTCAAGGGCACGGCACTTGCCGGGCTTATCTATAAAGACATTGCCCTCAGGCAGGCTCCATGCGATATGGATATACTGGTGCCGGAAGACAGGCTGATAGAAGCGGAGAAAAGACTTCATGAAACAGGATATACCTTTACCTGCGATTATACAGAAAAACAGCTCAAATTGATGCACAGGGCAAGGAAAGAAATAGATCTGAAAAAGGTAAGACATGGATTCACTCTGGGAATAGATCTCCACTGGAATTTCCACGAAATATTTAATTATAAAGACATACACATAAAAAATTTTTTTCGGGATGCAAAAGAAGTAACTATGAACAATCAAAGAATTTCCGTTCCGTCATGGGAAGATGAAATCCTGTTTATAATCACCGCTCTTGCAGGACGGTTCGATTATATAACACTGAAATATATATATGATCTACATAAACTTATTACATCATACGGACATGAAATAAACTGGGACAAAGTCATAAATAAAGTGAGAGAAATCAAACTGAACCACCTTCTCTATTTCTCGCTTATAATAACAAATGATTTCTTTCACACTGACCTTCCGGAAAAACCTTTAAAGTCATTAAGACCTCCCTTTGTAAAAGAAAAATTTCTTCAATTATGGATTAATAAAGAGAAAATTTTACACGATAGAGATAAAATGTCTTCGTCTTATATATGGAGAGTTCCGATTTTCTATCTCCTCTATACAAACAATATCTTTGACTGGCTGAGCCTTGTATATAAAAGGCTCTTTCTGCCGGCAGAGGAAGTATCTCTTCTTATATACAATGAACATGAAGGGAAACACAGAAAAAGTAATTATTTGAAGAGGTTTCTCAAAATATGGGTTAAAGAATATAGATAGTCGTGACGCGTAACGCGTGACGCGTGACGGGAAGGGTCTACCGATTATGAACAGGCAACCTATATTAATAGCAATTTAACAACAATAGATTGACAGGTAACTACAGTAATAATACAATAGTTAATGTAAGGCAGTAAAGGAGGAAACCTTTACGGTAAAGGGACAAAGCATATGATTATAAATGATATAATTAATGAATTCAAATCGGAAATAAAAAAATTATACGGCGATAAACTGAAACATATTATACTTTATGGCTCATGTGCGAGAGATACCTCTACCGATGATTCAGATATAAATTTACTTATAGTTCTCAACGGCGAAATATTACCAGGGAAAGAAATAGATGCCATGATAGATATAATCACGGAAATAAACCTGAAATATAATACCTTAATTTCAGTTTATCCCATATCTGAAAAGGATTATATAAAAATTAACAGTCCTCTGCTTATGAATATAAGAAAAGAAGGAATAAGTGTATAATCCCAAATAAATTTAATATAATAAAAAGGAGAAAAAAATCATGAACGATAAACCAATAGCCAACCCTTTAATAGTTCTCAGAGTAGAATTCGATGACTGGGGAATACTCTTTGACCCGGACACAGGCGACGGCTTCACAGTAAACCCTGTAGGAGTATTTATCTGGAAAAAACTTGACGGCAAAAATACAGTAAAAGACATAGTGGAAGCACTGAAAAAAGAATGTGAAGAAGTCCCCGATGATGTGGAAACACACTGCAATGAATTTATCGAGGAGATTGTAAAAAGAGGACTTGCAGGATACGAAGTGGCGAATGCGTGATGCGTGATGCGTGATGCGTGATAATCGTGACGCGTAACGCGTGACGCGTGACGCGTAATGAGCAATTTCGTTTTTCACTTTTCACTTTTCACGACAAAAGGAGAAAACCAATGAAAGTAATGAACACCCCCAGGTCAGTAGACCTTTCTATAACCAACAAATGTAACCTCCGATGTAAATACTGTTTTCATTTTACAAGCGAAGGTGATACCGGTAAAGATCTTCCTCTGGAAGAATGGCTTACTTTTTTAAAAGAACTGAATGACTGTGCTGTCATGGATGTATGTCTATCCGGCGGAGAACCTTTCTGCAGAAAAGATTTAAAAGAACTCATAGACGGCATAGTTAAAAACCGTATGAGGTTTAACATCCTGAGTAACGGCACCCTTATTACAGAAGAATGGGCAGAATTTCTTCACTCTACTAAAAGATGCAATTATGTTCAGGTTTCTATAGACGGCTCTATCCCCATAACTCATGATTCTTTTCGAGGAGAAGGCAACTTTAAAAGGGCCATTGAAGGTATAAAGAATCTACAGAAATATAATGTATCTGCCACCGTAAGAGTAACAATCCATAAAAATAATGTTCATGACCTGGAAAATATAGCAAAATTCCTCCTTGAAGACATAGGCCTTCCCTCTTTTTCCACCAATTCCGCCTCCTATATGGGACTCTGCAGACAGTATACAGATGAAATAATGCTTTCCCCCGAAGAAAGAACACTTGCTATGGAAAAACTCCTTGTACTGGTAGAAAAATATAACGGCAGAATAAGCGCCACAGCAGGCCCTCTCGCAGAAGGAAGGGCATGGCTTGAAATGGAAAAAAACAGGCTGGAAAAGAAAGAACCTGTTTCCGGAAGAGGTTTTCTTACAGGATGCGGAGGGCCAATGAGTAAACTTGCCGTAAGAGCAGACGGGATAATCGTTCCATGCAGTCAGATACCGGGTATTGAACTGGGCATGATAAATAAAGACAGTCTTACTGATATATGGCAGAACCATCCTGCATTGAATAAATTCCGGGAAAGACGGGAGATTCCACTTGATAGTTTCGAATACTGTAAAGGGTGCGAATATATAAATTACTGCACAGGAAGCTGCCCCGCCCTTGCCTATAGTATCTTCGGCAAAGACGAACATCCGAGCCCCGATGCATGTATAAAAAGATTCCTGGAAGAAGGGGGAAAATTGCCGGTTGTTTGAGTGGTGAGTGAAAAGTAAAAAGTGAAGGGTGATGGATAGTAAGCTGGTAATTCCACGCATTACGCATTACGCATTACGCATTACGATTATAAAAGTCAGAAAGGCAGGTGATAAAAATGGACAGTTCAGTTAGAAAGACACAGGAAGTCTACAGTTATAAAGATTACCTCACATGGCCTGATGATGAAAGATGGGAAATAATTGATGGTGTTCCTCATGACATGAGTCCTTCACCTTCTGATATTCATCAGGAAATTTTGTGGAAATTATCAGGGGAGTTATATATATTTTTTAAAGACAAAAAATGTAAAGCCTATCCTGCTCCCTTTGATGTAATGTTACCTCTGAATAAAATAGATGACGACAGTAAAGTCTATAACATAGTCCAGCCTGATATAATTATAGTCTGTGATAAAGATAAAATCAGCCATAAAGGCTGTAAAGGCGCTCCTGATATAGTAATAGAAATCATTTCACCTTCTACCGTATCGAAGGATTTTGTAAAGAAAAGACGACTTTATGAAAAAAATAAAATAAAACAATACTGGATTGTATCACCTGAAGAAAAGACTCTTCTTTTATTCAGACTGAATGAAAATGAACTTTATGGAGAGCCGGAGGAATACAAGAAAGAAGATAAATTTGAAGTGGACGATTTTAAAGGGCTGGAAATCGATTTAACAAAAATCTTTCAGGAATTTTAAATTTTAATTAGAGGATTCTATAATTTTTTTTAAATATAGTTGTAAAAAGATTGAATTTATAGTATTATAAAATGATATCTATTTATAGTATATGGTTTAGAGAGAAAACCTTTGATTGCAGGTAGAAATCTTTTTTAGTTTATATAGATAGAGCTGATAATCTTCCTGATAATCTGAAAAGTGAGGAGGAGATTATTATGGCTCTCAGGGAAATGATAAGGGCTTCCTCTGATGACGTGGAATTACTTGAATACAGAGACAAAGCTCTTCACGATGAGGCTACAAGACTTTTTGAAGCTAAAGAAGAAGGCAGAGAAGAAGGCAGAGAAGAAGGCAGGGCTAAAGGCAGAGAAGAAGGCAGGGCTAAAGGCAGAGAAGAAGGTATGGCTAAAGGCAGAGAAGAAGAAAAACAGGAATTTGCCAGAAAACTTTTTAATAGAGGTTTTTCTATGGAAGAAATAGGAGAGATAACCGGTCTTGACATCAAATTCTTAAAGAAAATGTTAAAGTTATAAGAATATCATTATGGCACTCAGAGAAAAGGAAGAAGACTTCTAAAGGAGAAAATAAAATATTAGTATGCCGCGCAAAGAAATGACATATGCTGATAAGGTAAAATTAGAATTACTTGAACACAGAGACAAAGCTCTTCACGAGGGTATGTTATGATTATTGCAAAATTCGAACAGAAAGCTATGGAAAAAGCCAGAGAGGATATAGCAAAAAACATGCTAAAAGATAATATAGATATAAATGCGATAGCAAAGTATACAGGCCTGACATTAGATAACATAAAAAAATTCCTTTCTGAAAAAGAGTCTGAAAAAGAAAAATAGATGAAAAGAGAGAATATTTTTCAGTAAAAAATGGTGATATTATGTTTCTTGCAAAGTTTGAACAGAAGGCTATGGAAAAAGGCATGGAAAAAGGACTCAGACATACAGCCATAAAAATGATGGAAGATAAAGTTGATATAGAGACGATAGCAAAATATACAGGACTTACCCTGGAGAATATAAAGAAAATATTTGAGGAAGAAAGTAAAGAGAAAGAATAAATGGAAGATAACGTAATTATGGAAGAAACTTCTGAAACAACAGAAGAAATAAAAGAAGAAAAGAAAGTTCCCCCTTTGAATACGATATATTTCTATCTTACAAAGGGGTGTAATCTCCGGTGCCGGCACTGCTGGATTGAGCCGGTAGGAGAAGGTTCTCATGTGGAGCTGGATTTTGAGCTGTTTAAATCGGTGATTGAACAGGCAAAACCACTGGGACTTTCAGGATTGAAACTTACAGGAGGAGAACCGCTTTTTCATAAAAGAATTAAAGAGATACTTGAATATATAAAGAAAGAAGATCTCAGGCTTACAGTGGAAACAAACGGAGTTTTATGCACAGACGAACTGGCTCAAATGATGATGGAGTGTAAAAATCCCTTTGTTTCCGTTAGCCTTGACGGAATAGATGCAGAAACCCATGAATGGGTAAGAGGTGTAAAAGGTTCTTTCGACGGAGCTGTAGAAGGAATAAAAAATCTGGTTAAAGCAGGCTTTCGTCCTCAGATTATTATGACCCTTATGAGGAAGAATAAGGAACAGATTGAACCTTTAGTAAGACTTGCCGAGTCGCTGGGAGCAGGGTCAGTTAAGTTTAATCTTATGCAGCCTTCAGGGAGAGGCGAGGAAATGCATAAGGAAGGAGAGGCCCTTACTATTGAGGAACTGGTTGAGCTTGGCCGGTGGGTTGAAACTGAACTTTCTGAGAAAGTAAATATAAGACTTCATTACAGCCATCCTCATGCTTTCAGACCTCTTGGTAAGATGTTCGGTGATACAGGAGATGGATGCGGAACATGCGGTATTTTTACTATACTGGGAGTCCTTGCAGATGGTTCATATGCTCTCTGTGGAATTGGAGAGACTGTATCTGACCTTGTATTCGGATATATAGATAAAGACCCCCTTAAGGAAGTCTGGGAGAATAATAAAATTCTAAATGAGATAAGGGAAGGACTTCCACAAAAGCTGGAAGGCATCTGCGGGGACTGTTTAATGAAAGGTATGTGTCTTGGTTACTGCATTGCCCAGAATTATTATAGATATAAGAGTTTCTGGGCACCATGCTGGTATTGTGAGACTACAAAAAAAGTAGGACTTTTTCCTGAAAGCCGGCAAATCGAAGGAATTTTGGCGTGAATGTCGAAGTTAATTAAGAAAGTATAGATAAGGGTAAACGAGAAATAGGCAAACAAAAACAAACCAGCAGTTAAGAAAGGATGTGAGAATACTAAATAAAATTCTTAATTCTCTCGAACTTGGCAAACATCCTGACAAAACTTTTACAGGGAAGATAGAGAAAGGCTTTGATTTTCTGGGATATCATTTTAGCCCAGAAGGATTAAGTCTGGCAAAGAAAACTATAAAGAATTTTATCAATAAAGCTCTCTGAATTTATGAGCAGGAGCCATTTCAGACTAGAAACGAAAGTCTTGGAGAGTATGTAAGACATTGGTTCAGATAGAGCAACTTTTCGATTGTCTGAAGCTAATGTAATAAAACAATTAAACGCAAAGGAGTATTATAATGATATATAAAAAACCTTTAATAAGTAATATGAACCAGCCGAACTCAATGCCCATATATATAGCACACGGAGCTATATGTGAAAACGGGAGCGGTAACGTCATGATGTGCCGCTCATTAGGGAGCGCTGCTGGTTCGAGGGGAGATTATACTAACCCATCAGTGGCTATGTGCAATGCGGGCACGGCAGTGTCCTTCAATTGCAACTCAGGGACGAATACATATGCGGTGGATCAGTGTCTTACAGGAGGATCCACAACCACATACTTATATTGTAATGTTACTGGGGGGGCAACAACTAATTATATAAATGGATGACATTAAAAAAACATAAAAAAAGCTATTAATTATTACAATTACGGTGCTCCACTAAAACTTTTATTTTAGATATAAACATTATATCACACCTTAATTTACTTGAATAATATGTATATATTAAATTTAAAAATTTTTAAGAAATGCATAAATAAATAATAATCTCCATAACATAACTTGATGATATGCTATTATATTTCAAACATAACAGAATTTATCCATGACGCAAACATTTTATCTACGAAGTTTGCTCTGATAATAAAATGAAAAGAAATAGGAAAAAATAAAAGTAAAAAATCTGGTATTATCAAATTAAAATCCATAAAAAAAATAAAAAAGAGTTTTTTATATTCATGTTAACTAAAAAAATACCGATTGCATTATAAATCCATGGATCATCAAAAATAATTAGTAATTTATCAAATTCTAGTATAACGTTTTGCAAAAATACTTATATATAGAATGTGTAAATAATGCAAATAAATCAACGTCTTTTATATTATTCAAATGTAAATGTTTTAATGAAACGATATACTAGATACAGGAAGATACTAAAATGAGATGTATATTCGGACAAAAAAGTACCATAACACTAGCCAATAATCTAAAATTCGAATTGATTTCTAACGACAGCAACTGCGGTGGGATGCTAGGGCTGCCTCTACAAGCTTGCGGTGAACTTTATAACACTTTGCAACGCGATGGAACTGATAATCTTGATACGTGCATGTCTTGTCTACAAAAAGGACTTCGACCATTAGTAGAACATTCTATTCACAATGGTGGATTTCTTATTCACTCTGCTTTTATCGAACACACAAAATATAAGACTGGATACTTAATATCAGCTAGGAGTGGAACAGGGAAAACAACCTGTTGCTCCAGGATACCACATCCATGGCACAGTGTATGCGAGGATGAAACGCTAGTTGTGCAAACATCGCCTTATAAATATTCAGGTCATCCATTTCCTACATGGAGTAAAAAAGAAACTAGCTGGGATATCCAGAAACACGTACCCATAAAATCAATTTTTTTCCTTGAAAAATCAAAGCGAGATGAAGTCGTAGCTCTACGACCTGCAATAGCAGCATACGCTATGACAGACCTGGCAATAGAAAAATGTAATATGTATTGGCAAGGGATGAAAAGCGAAGAAGTAATAGAATATAAAAAGATGATTTTTAAAAACGCTTGGGGCATTGCACAAGGTGTCAGAACATATCTTCTACGTGCTAGTCTAACCGGCGAATTCTGGAAAGAGATAGAGAAGGTCGTCTGAGACAGGGATTTGGGGGGATTTTGGGGATTAAGAGGATTTTGTAGACATTATTTTTTTGTTCTTCAGTATGTTACATTCAGAGCCCAACAGGGAAAATCAGTATTTTTTTGTGATTAAGAGGATTTTATCTCCGCTATTTTCTTATTCTCCAGCCTTCTGAATTCCAGACTTTTTGCTCCGAAATTAATAAGAAGACAGATTTTTAACCTGAAGGCTTCCAGATAATTTACAGCCTGAGCAAAATGAGCAGGCTCAAGATTTATGCGGGCTTTTATTTCTACAAGGATTTTTTCTTCTACAAGGAAATCCACCCTTCTCGTGCCTACCTGTACTCCATCATAATATACAGGCATTCTCTGTTCTCTCACAAAACTTAATCCCTGCTTATGCATCTCTATGGCAAGACACCTGTGATAAATAATTTCCTGAAATCCATTGCCCATAGCAGAATGCACCTTCATTGCAGAACCGATGATTTTATGTGTGAGGTCATCCTGTATTTCTTTTTTCATAAAGTTTACCTGATATTTTCCTTTACCTGACTTGCAACTTTTTTAACATAGTCGAGATAGCTTAATCCAGCATTCTCTGCTTCCCTGGCCAGTATCTTTCTTGCTATATGAACCTGTTGCAAAGCCGGATCTTCCGGAAATTCTTCTTTTACTACTATTTCTATTTTTTCCAGTTCTTCTTTAGATATTTTAACCATTTTCCAGTCCTTCTTTCTTCCCTGCAGGAATTTACATAGACAGGTAAAAAATGCTCTCTATTCAAAGAGTTTCCCAATCTTCTAATTTTAAATTCTCAACCCGGCTAAATTCCCTTACATTATGTGTTATAAGTATCATATCATTTGCAACTGATATAGAGGTAATAATCAGATCATTAGGGCCTATTGGATTACCTTTTTTCTCAAGGTTACTACGAATGACTCCATATAATTCTGATGCTTTATCATCAAAAGAAAGAGAGACAAAACATTTTATAAATTTCTGTAATCTCTCAAGGTTTTTTTCAGGTCTTGCACTCTTGATTACACCATAGAACAATTCTGCCTTAACCATGGAACACAATAAAATATCTTCACGTTGTTTTGCTTCTAACTGTTTTTTTATACTTTCCGAAGTGCCATTTAAATATTTTATACATGTATTAGTATCAAGCAAATATCTCATTTGATTACCTCTCGTATCTCATATACACCCTGCTCTACTCTTTCAATAGGGCTCTCTGCCATAGAACCATATGTTTCTTCAATAAATTCAAGCCATTTCAATTCTCTGCTCATTTCTACAGCCCCCATACTGGCTTCGGGCTGTACGGTATCTATATGTGATAATGCTTCAAAAGCTTTAATAATTTTATACAGTATTTCTAAATGATCGTCATGTAACTTTTCTATTTCCTGTTTAATTAATTTTTTACTGATCATTTTATCACCTCTTTTATTCTAAAGGCTTTTCATTAAAGTTCATCTCATTTTAATTATAACATGATGTAATAACATTATGAATAGGTTTATAGGCATAGAAATGCAAAAAAATGGTTTAAATTTCATCAGAGAGCAGGAAATGCCTGTATATTATGATGGGCTGCAGGCAGGCACCAGAAGAGTAGATTTCCTGGTAGAAGAAAAAATCCTGGTAGAAATAAAAGCACTTCTCGAACCGGTTCACCTTGCACAGGCCTTAAATTATCTGGAAGCCTTCAGATTGAAAATCGGACTCCTTATTAACTTCGGTGGGAAAAGCCTGGAGTTCAGGAGACTGGAAAACAAAAAAACAAATTCTTCCCAATCCTCTTAATCTCATAAATCCCCCCAAATCCCTGTCAGACATTACTACTCTCTACTGATTCTATCCACCAGTTCCATCAGCTTATCTTTACCTATTTTTTTTATCAACAGTTTTGTTATCTCATCTTCTCCGATCTGATTAATAACCT
>CAYSLJ010000004.1:0-35372 GCA_964431735.1 uncultured Synergistia bacterium
CTAGATGAAGACGAAGGTTTTTAATTGAAGGACATGTGCCGGGAACAGGGACATAACAGGCAATAAGGCGTTTCTCCGTGCCTTCGGTATAAGTGGATACGGCACAATCCTTTATTTCTCCGTGGGAAGAAAGAACTGCTTCTATTTCACCCGGTTCAACGCGGAAACCTCTTATTTTTACCTGTGAATCCGCCCTTCCTATGAACTCTATGGAGCCGCCTTTAATCCATTTTACAAGATCTCCGGTTCTATAAAGCCGAAGATTTCTGCCTTTTGCTTGTTCTTCCTGAGTTACAAAAGGGTTTTTTATAAAACGTTCATCTGTGAGTGACTGGCGGTTCAGATAACCTCTGCCGACTCCTATACCTCCGATATACAGTTCACCTTCTGTACCTTCAGGCACAGGGTTGAGGTGACTGTCCAGAATATAGGCTTTCATATTGGCAATAGGCCTGCCTATTTCATTATGTAAAATCCCGTCACTGTATATACTTTCATTTGAAACGACTGTGCACTCCGTAGGACCGTATTCATTGATGACTTTTCTTCCTTTACTCCAGAAGTTAAGAGTTTCCCTGTTGCACACATCTCCTCCCACTACAATGGATCTCAGTGACGGCAGATCCTTTTTCGGCATGGCATGCAATACCGGAGGGGGCAAAAACATATCGTTAATGGATTGTTCACTGACATAATGATACAGTGCTTCGGGGTCTTTTCTTATGTCATTGCCGGCAATATGAAGAGTTGCTCCCCATAATAATGCAGGATATATTTCTGTTACAGAAGCATCGAAATTTATAGATGCAAATTGAAGCAATCTGTCTCCCGGAGCTATATGACGGAGATTTTTTTCATTGCATATAAAATTGACAGCACTTTTATGTTCTATCATTACCCCTTTTGGCCTCCCGGTAGAACCGGATGTATATATTATATAGGCGAGATTATCAGGTCCATTTATCTGTTCCGGGTTTTTATCGGAATATTTTGATATGACGTCCCATCCTCCGTCAAGTGATATTATTCCGTAGTCTGCCTGGTTCAGAAAGAGGAGTTTTTCCAGCAGAGCCATTTCTGTAACTACAAGAGGTGCAAGGGCATCATCCATCATAAAACGGAGGCGATCGGCAGGATAAGAAGGATCAACAGGCATATAGGCACATCCTGCTTTGAGAATGCCGAGTATGGCTACAATCATATCGACTCCCCTGTTTATGCAGACCCCTACGGGAGTATCGGGAAGTATATCTTCCCTGTATATGGTGTGATAGTAACCTCTGATGGCATTCCCCAGACGATTGGCCTTTTCGTTCAGTTCTCTGTAAGTCAGACTTTTTCCTTCACATATGACAGCAGTGTGATCGGGTGTAAGTAATACCTGCTGTTCAAAAAGTTTATGAATGGTCATGTCTTCGGGAAATGGAACATCTGTGTCATTCCAGGTAAAGAGTATTTTCTTTTTTTCCTCATCTGTCATAACCGGAATAGAATATACACTGTTTTTTCCATGTTCTTTCATTGTAAAGCCTCCCTTTTTGATTTAATGTTTTATTTATTTTTCACTATTCACTACTTACCACTCACTGCTCATTTTTCGCTTTTCACTAATGAGAAAGGAGCATACAAAGGAGAGGAGATAGAGTAAAGATGCGCAGAGTAAAGCATGATACAGACCTGAAGAGATACCCTGAGATTGCAGGCTCTTTGTGGAAGAGATGTTTAATATGGCCTGAAAAATTCCTACTCCTATAAATGAGCCCAGATTGGTGAATGTTCTCAGTATGCCGGCTGCTACGCCATGTCTTTCACCGGGAGCAGATTTCATAATCAGATTATTATTGGGAGATAAAAATAAACCGAGAGAAATTCCTGTCAATACCTGAAAAACT
The DNA here is from genome assembly GCA_964431735.1 of uncultured Synergistia bacterium. Classification (GTDB taxonomy): domain Bacteria; phylum Vulcanimicrobiota; class SpSt-956; order SpSt-956; family JAKJGF01; genus CALARM01. Next base: position 1,893 of record CAYSLJ010000004.1, read on the forward strand.
ATTACAGGCCATAAAGAGGGAAGATAAAGTGTGTTTGCAAATACAAGGCATGCTGTTATGGTAAGAGCCATTCCCGTAAGACATAAAACTTTAGGTGAACTTTTATCTGAAGCTTTTCCTGCTATTGGGCCTATACACATATTTACCAGGGAAAATATTATCATTATAAGTCCTGCCTTATCTGCGTCCATACCCCTGGCATTGATAAGATAAAAGGGAAGTACAAAATTACAGCCTATAGCAGCGGTAAATACAAAGAAATTTGCCAGATTGGAACATGTAAAGTCTTTATAATGAAATATTCCTATGTCCAGCAGAGGATCTTTATATTTACTCTCCCATAAAACAAAGGCCAGAAAAATAACAACTGATATACCGAGAGATATTAAAATAGACGGTGAATTCCATCCTGCTTTAGGTCCGCTATGGAGTGGATATATCAGTGTTATGAGCCAGACAAAACTCAGGAACATTCCTGTAATATCAAATCTTTCATCTGATTTTATTATTTTCTGATCCGGAGGGAAAAACAGCACTGTAATTATAATTGCTATTATACCTACGGGAACGTTGATCCGGAATATCCATTGCCAGTTAAAATGTTCTGTTATAAAACCGCCAAGGGGAGAACCGAGAGTAAATCCGATAGCTGCAGCAGTTGTAATAATACCGAAAGCCATACCTCTCATAGTGGCAGGTAAATATCTGGGAATAAGAGCAGACGGTATTGAATAGAGTATGGAACCGCCAAGACCCTGAATACACCTTGATATAATAAGCATCGTTATAGATGAGGAAATGCCGCAGAGTAGAGAACCTGCAACGAAAACAATATATCCTGTAATAAATACTCTTACAAGTCCCAGTCTGTCTCCAAGTTTCCCGAAAAGAAGTATTGTGCCTGTCATAATGAGAAGATAGGAAATTACAACAAGAGATACCATATTTATATCTATATTGAATTTTCTGGCAATAGTGGGAAGGGATATGTTTACAATATAATTGTCCAGTGTGCACATAAAGGTTGCAAAAGCAATACTGAAGATAATCCAGCGAATTCTGCCACTGTCCTGAACTATGGTATCGGTCATATTATTTAATCCTCCTTCAAAGGGACTGTAAGAAAATAACTCTGGCAAATTATGTTTTTTGTCCTCGCGTCACGCGTTACGCGTTACGCGTCACGATCATAAATATGATAAGGTTATTTTTTTACAATCCCTTATTAATAATTTCCGTAAGGTTCCGAATAACATGAATCGGAATAAAATTCATAGTTTATCTTCTTATTGCCTTTTGCAGGTACTGTAATTTCCCATATTACAGTTTTCCCTACTTCTTCCGAAGGGGATGTGTCATATTTTACTTCCGTTCTGTCAGGATATTTCGTATCCATGATTTTTAATTTAAGATCTTTACTGTCAAAATTATTTATCTCAAGAGTGATTTTGTGGTGATATTCCTTGGTTCCCCTTTTTTCAACATCTTCTTCTACGGAAACTGTTTTCTTTACTCTTATGTCACTCAAACCGCCCATAGTTATACTCCCTTTACTTCCCGGAGGAGTCCACTCCACATAATCGGAACCCATATAAAGGCCCTGCTGATATATTCTTACAAGACCTTCCGCGAAGGGTTTGTCAGAGTCATTGAGGACTTTATATATAACATCCACTCTCTGTCCTTTCCTTGTATCCCATACAATATTTTTTGTACATGACAGATTTTTCGTAATAAGGTTAATATTTGTTATGCCGCCTTTATTTATTGTCTGTCTGCCCAGATCGTATGTATAATAAGCATTTACTCTTTCCGAACCTGTCGCAGAAGAATACTCTCCCGTATCAGGCAGAGCTGACTGTGTCATAGTCATATTATAGTTATATCTCTGATTGTTATTATTTTCACTGCCGATAAGACCGGAAACAAGTTTTACCGTTATATCCTTTAAGTCTGTCCCGTTATTGGTTACTATCACATTATATGAAAAATCCACCTTCGTATCATCCAGGATATTCATATTATAGACAGGTTTCCAGTCTATGCCGTTAATAAGATAATTCAGTTCCACGTTTCTTTTGCCGGGAGAATTACTCTGCCAGTTCAGTTTATAGAGTCCTCCCTGATTTTTTGTGTCAAAGAAAAATGATTTTACGGGAGAACTATTGTCATTAACTGTAAGACTTTCAAGAACTATAGATGCTGGCAGCAAAACAGAAACATGTTTTTCTGCATATACTGTGAGCATATCTTTTATAAGAGCCGTGTTGCCGTTATATATGACCGCCTCTTTCGGTGAACTTTCGTAAACAGGTTGAAATTCTTCGTCTTTTGCCTGAATTGTACAGGTTAAGAGAATTAACATAATAATTGTACACATATAGAGATTTTTCATAAATATTTCCTCCTTTAAAATCGTGACGCGTAACGCGTGACGCGTGACGCGAGGGTCAGTCATCCGGTCTTTTCGAATAAAAGACAGGTCTTTTATGCTGCCTTTTCTGAGTTTTTCCACCATATACCGGTACACTCGGGAATAATAATGTGATTGTTTTCTTCCATATAATTTTTTTCTTTTATTATATAATCAGTTAAATTACCTCCGAAGAAAAACCTTAATATTCTGTCTGCTTCATCTATATCTTCAAACTCATAATCTGTCCTTATAGATGTTCTGTCAAACAAAAGTTCTTTTTCCAGATAAGAATAATATAGTTTCAGTTTTTCATCTCTTAAAAAAGGAGTTTTGTAGCCGGTGCCGAGTGTTTCTATAATGAGTATTGTTCCCCCTGGCTTTAAAATTCTGTTTATTTCATCAAAGACCCTGTTCAGTTCTTTTTTCCATATATCAAAGTTCCATTGAACAATATATGAAATACTCCACCCTGATATGACTGTATGGGCCATGTTGTTTTTTACCGGTATAAATCTGCTGTCAGCCGCAGCAACAGTCCAGTTTTTTAAAGATTTTTTTTTCAGTTTTTCTTCCGCCAGAGACAGCATATATGGCGAAAGATCAAATATGTTTACTGAATGAGCCAGAGGAGCAATCTGTAATGAAACCCTTCCTGTACCACCTCCCAGTTCTATTATATCTTTCCCTTTAAAATCCGCTATGTTCAGAAGAGCAGGTAAAAGGTTGTTTTGATAATCTTCTTTTGATACGAGTTCTTCATAATTTGCTACATATTTTCCGTAGATTTCGTCATGTTCCGGCATTATGAGATCCTTTCTTTATATAATAACTATAAATAAATTCTACCATGTATTTCCAAAACCCTTTTAGAGTTTATTATTTATAATGACTTCGTAATCCGTAATGTGTAATGCGTGATCTGCAGGCATTAAACCCGTCACGCGTTACGCGTTACGCGTCACGATAACTTGAATTCTAATATATATTATGAAAATAACTATAAAACGTACAAATTATCTTTAAAATAAAAGGTAATTTCTGAAATATGATAGAATAAATTTATATATTAAAGATTTTATTTCGCTTCAAGTGAGGGTAATTTATGCTGGAAGTCAGAGTATGTGTCGGCACGAATTGTGCCTATAAAGGCGGTTTGCATATACTGGAATATCTGGAAGAAGAGGAAGATTTACAGAAAAAAATAACATTGATTACATGTAATTGTATCAATAAGGAATGTAAACCTGATTTTTCCCCCATAGTAGTAGTAGGTAATGAAATGATAAAAAAGGCAACCCTTAATAAAGTGCTTGTAAAAATAAGAGAAGAATTATATACGTTATGAGAATTTTAGTAACGGGCAATCTTCGCGTCACGCGTCACGCGTCACGCGTCACGAACAGGAGAAAATTACAATGAATCCTTTCATGACAAGAGGTTTATATACAGACCCTGTAGATATAAGGCGTAAGGTCTTTGCAGAAGTGGCAAAGGTGATTTTGGAAAATGATTATACGAATCTTCTGAAAATGAGAGAAGGAGTGGCGAAGATTCCCTATAAAATAATCACTAAAGAGGATCCTACCTATCGCTGCTGTTCCTATAAAGAAAGAGCAATTGTCACCGAGAGGGTAAGACTTGCCCTGGGATTACCGCTCTGGAAAGGCGGTCTTTACGGCCCTGCCTATACTGGAATTGAAGAGATATTAAAACCTGAAAAAGTATCTGACCTTTATATGGTAAATGTAATTTCCGAAGCATGTGAGAAATGCCCGACAAAAACCTATAAAGTAACTGATAATTGCCGTATGTGTCTTGCCCATCCCTGTTCTCTCGTATGCCCTGTAAAAGCAGTTGATTTTACCGATACTTCGGCAATTATAAACAATGAGCTATGTGTTAAATGCGGAAAATGTAAAGAAGCCTGTCCTTATGAGGCTATTGTTAACTATGACAGACCATGTGCCGTTGCATGCGGTGTTAACGCCATTGAAACAGATGATACGGGAAGGGCTGTAATTAATTATGAAAAATGCGTCAGATGCGGAATGTGTATTACAGCCTGTCCTTTCGGCGCAATTGCGGATAAATCGGAATTTGTTCAGATGCTTATCGCCATCAAGGAAGGAAAGAACATGTATGCCATTGTGGCACCATCTTTTGTCGGCCAGGCAGGCCCTCTTGTTCCTCCCGGCCTTATCATCGCCGGTATAAAGAAGATAGGTTTTAATGGAGTCATGGAAGTTTCCTACGGAGCCGATGTGGCAACTGTCCGTGAAAGTGAAGAGTGGTACAGAAAGATTTACAGAGAAAATCAGCCTTTCCTGGGTACGTCATGCTGTCCTGCATGGGTCGATATGGCAAGAAGGCTTTTCCCTGACATGGCAGGAAATATTTCCGATTCCTATACCCCTATGGTGGCAACGGGAAAGTTTATTAAAGAAAAATATCCCGATGCAATTGTAACCTTTATAGGGCCATGTATTGCAAAAAAAGCTGAAAGTTTGAGGCCTGAAATGGCTCCATATGTGGATTTTGTCATAACCTTTGAAGAACTGGCTGCCATATTTGTTTCTATGGATATAGATCTTTCTGATATATCCGAACCTGTTCCTCTGTCTGACGGAAGCGGTTCCGGGAGACATTATGCCACAAGCGGCGGAGTGGCAGAAGCTGTGAAGATAAATATTATGAAATTTCATCCCGAATGTAATGTTAAAATAGAAAAAGCCGATTCTCTTGAAGGATGTAAAAAGATGTTACTTCTTGCGAAGGCGAAAAAACTGGATGCTAATCTTCTGGAAGGTATGGCATGCCCTCAGGGATGTGTGGGAGGGCCTGGAATTCTTGCACCAATAAAGAAAGTCTCTGCTGAAGTGGAGAGATTTTCTAAAGACGCTTCTTTCTATGGTTCTTATGAAAATCCCCTGGTAATTTAAGAGGCTTCGAATTATTTCCCCATAAAAACTTCAAAGAAAAAGGAAATTCAACATTTATAAAAAAACTCAAAAAGGAATTATAAATGAATCAAAAACAGCTTGAAGGTTATCTATGGGGAGCTGCCAATATTTTCCGGGGAATAATTGATGCAGCCGACTTTAAACAATACATTTTTCCTTTACTTTTCTTTAAACGTATCAGTGATGTGTGGGATGAAGAATACAGAATTGCCCTGGAAGAAAGCGGTCATGACCTGAACTATGCTTTCCAGCAGCATATTATGAAGAGTTTAAACCCTGCTACAGGCAGATGTGTTGTATTATGGCCCCACGGAGTTTTATTCAGAGATGCCGAAAGTGATATTCGAAAGAAAATGATTGAAGAAGATTTTGTTGACGCAGTAATAGGACTGGGAAAAAATCTTTTTTATAACAGCAGCATGGAAAGCTGCCTCCTGGTTTGCAGAATGAAAAAACCGGAAGGAAGAAAAGGGAAAATCATTTTTATCGATGGAAGAGAAGAAATCCATCTGGAACGAAGCAATGCATGGCTTGAACCTGAGCATATTAAAAAAATTGCCGGTGCTTACTGGCAGTTTAAAGATATGGAAGTTTTTGCCAGAGTGATGACCTGTAAGGAAGTAATGGAAAATAATGGAAATCTGAGTGTCCAGCTCTATGTTAAGCATGGACAGAATGATATAGAACATAATGTGGAAGAATTGATTGGTGAAGTAAAAGAGGGACAGAAGAAAGTTAATGAATCTCTTGAAGAATTATTTAAGAAATTAAATGAAATAGGGATAGAGGCATGAAAGAGGAAATTCAAATTCTTTACAGTAAAATTGCTAAATTACTAAAAATACTAGACAGTGTCTCGTAAATCTGAAATTACAATTTAGCAGACACTGTCTGCTGAATCATAAATTGTAAAATTCGAAACGCTGTCTCGGAAATTTAAGAAAAAGGAATTCTGCAGACATTGTCTGCGGAATCGCAAATGGTAAAATATGATAATTAATCAAAGTTTATATGACGATATTCGGAACCTTATTGAGCAGGCCAGAAGTAAAGTGGTTCAATCGGTTAATTGGGTAATGGTCATTGCTTATTGGGAAATAGGTAAGCGTATTGTGGAAGAGGAACAACAGGGTAAAAAACGTGCTGAATATGGAAAATATTTGCTCAAAGATTTATCTATAAAATTGACTCAGGAATTTGGAAAAGGATTTAATGAAAGAGAATTAAGGCGGATGAGGCAATTTTATAACCAATTTCCAATTCGGGACTCAGTGCGCCCCGAAAGGATTTTGATGTATGACTGTTAATCACCGGAGACATACTATAAGATTAAAAGATTATGATTATTCAAAAACTGGTCTATATTTTGTTACGGTATGTACCGGTGGGAAAGAATATTTTTTGGGTGATATATCAAATAATAAAGTTAAATTAACACCTGTAGGTTATATAGCTATAAAATTATGGATTAAAATACCGGAACATACGGATAATGTAACACTGGATAAATTTATTGTTATGCCCAATCATATTCATGGAATAATCATAATTAACCCCTGTAGGGGCGTTCAATTGAACGCCCCATAGGCATCAACCTAAGAAAATGAACAGTTAAGTATTTATAAATAGTCCCTTCTGGTATAAAATAATATAATAAAAGCAAGCCAGGAGGGATAATATGGATATTATATCACAAGTTGCAAGAGGTATGCAAAAAATAATGACAGAAATAGCAGATAAACTCGCTAGAGAGACAGAGTTTGTTCAAAGGGAATCAAAACTTACTGGTTCAAAATTTGTTCAAACATTGGTATTTACATGGATGTCAAATCCACAAGCCAGTTTAGAAGAATTAAGTCAAACTGCATCAAGCATTAACGTAGAGATTAGTAGCCAGGGAATAGCTAAACGTTTTACACCTGAAGCAGGAGATTTTTTGCAACAAGTATTAGCAGAAGCAGTAATGGGAATGATATCAAATGAAGGAGTAAATATAAGTATATTTAACCGTTTTTCTGGAATATATATAGAAGATATTACAACAATTACCTTACCTGATGTTTTAAAAGATAGATGGGAAGGTTGTGGAGGAAATAATGATAAAGGGACATCATCATCAGTAAAATTGCAGGTAAGGTTAAATATAAAAAATGGAAATCTTTATGGCCCAATGCTTTACGATGGTCGTGAAAATGACAAAGGCACAAGATTAGGGATAGAGTTTTTAGCGAAAGGTTCATTGAGTATATTCGATTTAGGATATTTTAGTTTAAGAGTGCTTAATGATATGGACTTTAATGATTTATACTGGTTAAGCCGATTGCAGTCTCAAACTAAAGTATTTGACACTTTTGGGAAAGAGTGGGATGTTGTAGATTTAATAACAAAACAAAGAATAAATCAAGTAGATATACCAATAGAAATTGGAGCTGACTATCGCATACCTTGTCGATTATTGGCAGTTCGTGTTCCAGAAGAAGTAGCAAGTAAACGTCGTCGAGAACTTCATAAAGAAGCTCGTCATAAGGGTCAAGCAGTGAGCCAAAAGAGATTAAAGATGGCAGACTGGACAATATATATTAGCAATGCTCCTCTGGAACTTATGAATTTAGAGGAAGCTATGGTATTGTATAGAGTTCGTTGGCAAATAGAACTATTATTTAAGCTATGGAAAAGTCATGGTTATATTGACGAATGGCGTAGTTCCAAACCTTATCGAATTTTGTGTGAAGTATATGCTAAATTATTAGTAATGATAATTCAACACTGGATATTTTTGACAAGTTGTTGGAAAAACTTGGACAGAAGTTTAAGAAAAGCTGCTAAGACAATACAAAAATTTGCATTACATTTAGCAGTCTCTTGTTGTTCTATAATACGTCTAACCAAAGCACTTGAAGATGTTCAGCATTCCTTAAATTCTGGTTGCAAAATTAACAAACGAAAGAAAAAACCTTCCACTGCACAATTATTATTGACTCTGGGAAAAGGAGGCGCCTTAGGTTGATGCCTATGGGGCGTTCAATTGAACGCCCCTACAACGGATGATAAGGATTTTGAGGTATGATGAAGTTAAATAAGGATAGGTGGGAAAAGGTAAAATTAGGGGATGTTTGTCTAATAGACCCTTCTAAAAATGAAATCAATTCAGTTGATGATGAAACTATTGTTTCTTTTGTTACAATGGCTGATTTAAATGAACATAAACAACATTTTTGTGAATCACAGATAAAAACATTTAAAGAAATAAGGAGGGGTGGATATAGTTATTTTAAAGATAATGATGTATTACTGGCAAAAATGACACCTTGCTTTGAAAATGGTAAAAGTGGTATGGCGACTAATTTGAAAAATGGAATTGGTTTTGGCTCAATAGAATTTTTTGTTTTAAGAAGTGATAATTTTATTCCAGACTTAATTTATCATATTGTATCAAGCGAAATATTTATTAATCAAGGTAGTTTAATGATGATTGGAACAACAGGGAGAAAACGCTTAATGAAGCAATTTGTGGAAAAATATGAAATCCCACTCCCACCACTCGAAGAACAAAACCTTATTGCATCACTTTTTCAATCCATAGAAAACGCTATTGAACAGATAGAAATACAGGAGAAAAATTTATTGACCTTAAAAAATCGACTACTCCAGAAATTATTTAGTGATAAGCTTCAATTCGGTAATTATCTGGTTGAAAAAGATTTCGAAAAAATAAAATTTGATAAACTTGCATTTAATATTTCTGAAAGAGTAGAACCTCAAAAAACTGAATTAACTATATATGTAGGTTTGGAACATCTGGATACCGACAATTTAAAAATTGAAAGGCATGGCACACCTGATGATGTTATAGGCACTAAATTAAAAATTTACAAAGGCGATATTATTTTCGGAAAGCGTAGAGCATATCTGCGGAAAGTTGCCGTTTCAGACTTTGATGGTATTGTTTCTGCACACAGTATGGTCTTAAGAGCAAACGAAGTAAATATTGAAAAAGATTTTCTGCCTTATTTTATGCAATCAGACGCATTCATGAACAGAGCCGTAGAGATTTCCGAAGGTTCTCTTTCACCTACTATCAAATGGAAAACATTAGCTCAAAAGGAATTCATCTTGCCCAAAAAAGAAAAACAAAAGAAATTATCTGAGATATTTCAGCAATTTGATAAAACCAGAGAACAACTCAAAAATCAAAAAACTACTTTAAAGACATTGAAGCAGGTTTTACTGAATAGCATATTGTCTGGACTGTGATTTGTATGATTATTATGATTATTATGATTAGGTTGTACCAATCATCTTAATCACATAAATCATAAAAATCATAGTCCAGACGAAGGGGTAACTATGATAAACAATCAATATAAATATTCTGAGCTTACATCAAAAATCATCGGATGTGCCATGACTGTTCACAAGGCGCTTGGCAATGGTTTTCAGGAAGTAATCTATCAAAGAGCACTGGCAATAGAGATGGGGATGGAAGGGATTGAATTTAAAAGAGAGTTTGAAATGCCTGTTTTTTACCGTGATAAGCAGATAGGAACAAGAAGAGTGGATTTTCTGGTAGAAGGTGTTGTATCTGTAGAATTAAAAGCCACTACAAAATTAGAAGATAATCATTTTGCACAGGCCATTAATTATCTGGAAGCATATAATTTAGAGATTGGACTGCTTATTAATTTTGGAGAAACGAGTCTGAAGTTCAAAAGATTGACCAATAAGAAATATAAACAATGATTTTATGCTTACCTTGATTATAACAAAAAAAATCAATATAATAGATTCGGGTATAAAGGAGTTGATTGCTATGAATAAGGAATTATTATCCAGGATCACTGTTAATCCTTCAGTAATGGTTGGTAAACCAACTATCAGAGGACTTAGAATTACTGTTTCACAGATATTAAAAGCACTTGGTAGCGGTGTTACTGTAGAAGATTTACTGGAAGATTACCCGGAGCTTGAGTATGATGATATTAAGGCAGTATTTTTATATGCAGATAAACTGGTCAGTGAAGAAAGAGTTTACAAGGTTGCTGTTTAGATGAAAAAGAGATTGAAGTTTTTATTTGATGTAGGAGTCAGTGGGAAAGCTGAAATATGGCTTAAAGAAAATGGTTATGACATAAAATCCATAAGGGATATTGATCCATGTATGTCTGACAAAGAAATACTGGAGATAGCCGTTAAAGAAGATCGAATGATAGTAACTATGGATAAGGATTTCGGTGAACTTATATACAAATCAGGTCTTGTTCACAGTGGCGTTTTGTTGTTAAGACTTGAAGATGCAGGAAGTGATAAAAAACTGGCAATTATTCAGCATATATTGCATAACTATTCAGAAGAAATTTTTAATAAATTCTGTGTATTTCAAAAAGATACTTTAAGGATCAAATGATCAATAGCAGATGCAAATATACAAAATCATCTTAATCATATAAATCACAAAAATCACAGTCCAGACAGGGGGGAGGAGTAACTACGTCATCATTCAACGAACTTAACAGCGTAGAATATTTCATCATTCACCGGCTTACCGGCATCAACCTTAACAATATCCGTCATGGCATGGTAAAAGAAGACTCTGTATCCTACGGAGGCAATGCAAAGTGAAAATATATTCAGCCGGAACTTTTAGAGAGAGACATAACCGATGTTTTCCTGGAAAAAGAATTAAAAGAATCCCTTGTTCGCCTCAATCCTGTTATAAATCCTGAAAAAGCGGAAGAAATTATCCGTAAACTCCGGGCTGTATTAATTTCTGTCCCACAGACAGCAAAAAGAAAAAAATTAAAGTCCTGTGCCGTTATCAGCAATACGAAGGAGCCAATGCTATTGTTGAAAGGGTTAAAGAAGGAAAAATAAAAAAAGGGTTGATCTGGCATTTTCAGGGTTCCGGTAAATCTTTACTGATGCTCTTTGCCGCTCAAAAAATGCGGAAACAGCAGGATCTGGGAAATCCTACGGTAATGATAGTAGTGGACAGAGTGGATCTGGACAGCCAGATTACCGCCACATTTAATACTGCCGAAGTGCCAAACATGGTTACAACAGACAATATTAAAGAATTGCACGATCTTCTGGAAAAAGACACCAGGAAAATAATCATTACCATGATCCACAAATTTAAAGACACCTATCCGGATATGAATAAGCGTGAAAATCTTATCGTAATGGTAGATGAAGCCCATAGAACTCAGGAAGGCGACCTGGGACAGAAGATGAGAAGTGCTCTGCCAAATGCCTTTTTATTCGGCCTTACAGGAACACCGATAAATAAAGCAGATAAAAACACCTTCTGGGCTTTTGGTGCCGAAGAAGATCTAAGCGGGTATATGAGCCGGTACACCTTTCAGGACAGTATTCGGGACAATGCAACTCTCCCTCTGCACTTTGAACCCAGACTGCCAGACTATCACATTGACAGAGAAAATCTCGACATTGCTTTCAAAGAAATGGCAAACGACCTGACAGAAGAAGATAGAAACAAACTCAGCCAGAAAGCTGCAAAAATGGCAGTTTTTTTGAAATCTCCGGAGAGAGTAAAGACAATAGTCAAAGATATTGTTGAACATTTCCGGACACATGTTGAACCGGAAGGTTTCAAAGCCATGATTGTAACCCCTGATCGATATGCCTGTATACAGTACAAAGAGGAACTGGATAAATTACTTCCTGCTGAAGCAAGCACAGTCGTTATCAGCACTTCAGCAAATGACGATTTCGAATTCAAGCAAAATTTTGCTATGGATAAAGACAGGCAGGAAAAGATAATCGAAAAATTCAATGATACTGGTTCTTCTTTGAAATTTTTGATTGTAACAGCAAAACTCCTGACAGGGTTTGATGCTCCGGTTCTGCAAACCATGTATTTGGACAAATCCCTCAAAGATCATACCCTCCTTCAGGCAATTTGCCGGACAAATCGTTTTTTTCCAAATAAAACCTTTGGAAGAATTGTAGATTATTTCGGTGTCTTCGATGATACAGCCAGCGCACTGGCTTTTGATGAAAAAACCGTACAGTCGGTTATAAGTAACCTCCAGGAATTACGGGATAAACTTCCGGGACAGATTAATCTCTGTTTATCTCTTTTTTCCGGTGTAGACCGGGAAATTCAGGGATTTGAAGGACTGCAGAACGCACAGGATTGTATCGGCACAAATGAAAAACGTGATGGTTTTGCAAAGGATTTCAACTTGCTGGCAAAACTCTGGGAAGCCCTATCACCTGACGCGGTTTTAGACCGGTATAGAAGAGATTATAAATGGCTGTCTCAGGTTTATACTTCTGTAAAGCCGACCTCCGATGATAACGGAAGATTACTCTGGCATGCACTGGGAGCACAGACAACAGCACTTATTCATGAACATGTCCATGTCAGTGGTATAAATAAAGACATGGAAGAACTGATTTTAGATGCAGAATTAATAGATAATCTGATGAATAAAAAAGATCCGAAAGATGCAGAAAAAATTATTAAAATCCTGACTGGCCGCCTGGGCAAACATAAAGGCAAACCTGTTTTCAAACAGCTCGGTGAAAGACTGGAAGAATTACGGGATAAGGCAGAAAAAGGGTTAATAAACAGCATTGAATTCATAAAACAACTCTGTGAGCTTGCAAAAGAGACACTACAGGCAGAAAAACAGAATGAAACCAGAGAAGAACAGAAATCAGCCAGGGCAGCTTTAACGGAGCTATTCCTGGAACTAAAAACCGACAAAACTCCGGCTATCGTAGAAAGAATTGTAAATGATATTGATGAAATAGTACGCCTTGTAAGATTCGATGGCTGGCAGAACACTATCCCCGGAGAAAGAGAAGTTCAAAAGTCTCTGAGGAAGACTCTTTTAAAATACCAGTTACATAAAGATGATGAGCTTTTTAATAAGTCTTATGAATATATAAAGGAATATTATTAACGTAACTGACTTTTTCTGCAGAGTATCTTCCAGCAGGGAACGCCGTAATGGAGGATAAATGTCTTTTCATCATGTTTTAATGTGTCATAAAAATTCTTCAAATAAGCTCTGATTTTTTTCTGTAACATTTTTTCTACACCTTCCGGTATCATATCTCTGGCATGTTTTATTTCCTCTACTGTGTCCAGGATTTTATCATTTCTGTAATCATCGAATGTTTCATCTAAAATGACAGGCATAAGTCCTGCTTCTTTAAATAAATCCATATATGTGTCAAGTGTCAGATAGTGCCCTACTCCATAGATACGTTCAGGATGAACTGTTTTGTAATAAGCCAGAGCTTCGTCTCTTTCCAGAAGAGTAATGGCAAATAAAGACGTATGTTCGTCTTTTAAAACACAGGGAGGGTAATATCTGTTCGGAATTTCGAAATAGGCAATTCCTTTATAGTAGAGCATAGAAGCGATATTTATTATGGTTTTCCGTGGATCATTGACATGTTCCAGAACATTATTACAGGTAATAATATTGAAAAAATGTTTAAATTTTTCATCAGGATTTTCTTCTATATTTTTTATGTATATGTCGGGATTTATATGGTTATCTTTAAAATTTTCTTTTGCTATGGTGAATATGTCTTTATCTATTTCAAAACCATAGCAGGCAGCTTTTTTTTCCGCAAAAGCAACAATAGATCCTCCGTAGGAAAACCCTGCATCCAGACAGGTTGCATCTTTAATCTGCGTATATTTTTCTACAGTAGATGCAATTTCTCTGCCTCTTTCATTTGTTGCCAGGGCATATTCCATCCACAGTGGTATCTTTCCGTCCTCAATGGAAGGTTTCCAGAAGTTTATTAGTGCCTGAAAGAAATAGTTGTTTTTTGTTGTTTCGAATTTTTCTCTATTCATGTTTATAGACTATATTAATCCAGATACATGTTGTTGTAAAGCCTTTAGAAATTTTTCTATAATATTATTTTTTCTGTTTTTCTGTTATTTATAGTTATATCATGTTACTATATTTTTTTTATTTCATATTTTTTAAATTATTAATTATAAATTATGTTGAAATTTAATTTATAATTTCCTTGCAAAATAAAGATTATAATAATAAATCAGAATATTTCGTTTTTTGTTGTTATTGTTTTTTTGCAATATTTAATTTGCATTATAAATTAAATTGGAATTTATTTGTAAATTATAGATTTCAGGGACTTATTTTACTGTAGTATATTATGAGAATTACAAACCAGCATATGGAACACATCAGAACAAAGAATCCTGATTTGGGCAGGAAGATCGTCAAAAAAAACATTATTATTGCTGAAACAGCACATAATCTCTTAAAACCTATCTGTTCCATTATAATATGAAATGCTGTGAACACGGCTGAAATGAAAGAGGGAACAGTCACTGAAAGATTATTCATTCCTGAAAAAACAGAATTTAATACATTGTCCAGAGGATTTGTAGATTTCGGAATTTCTGCTATGAGATGAGAAGAAAAATCCTTTTGAAGATAATGCTCCTGTTCTTCCAGATAGGGAAGAGATTTGTTATAGGGAGATATATAGGGACCGAAACATTCCCTGTAATAATCCAGTAATTCATCCCTGAAGAGGCCCATATCGATATATCTTTCTCTCTGATCCAGATTTATTGCTTTCTTTATTATCCATTCCAGTTCATCCGAAATAGAAGGGTTTAATTTTTTTAAAGGCGGAAGTCTAAAAGGTGTGGTGGAAGGATCATGACCTGTTACTAACTGATGCAGCATTACTCCGAGAGCGTAAATATCAGTTCTGGGAGTTGACTGTCCCTTTGCTCTGCACTGTTCCGGAGCTGCATAACCGGGCGTTCCGAGTCTTATGGTATCGCAATCTTTAGAAGGATCATAACGTCGGGCTACACCGAAATCTATGAGACGAACGGTATCGTACGGAGTAATTATAATATTGGCAGGTTTCAGATCTCTGTATATAACAGGTTCCGGTTGCAATGTATGCAGATAGAAGAGGATTTCGCAGATTTGAATCCCCCATTCGATAGCTTTTTTTTCTTCGACAATACCGGAAGAAAGTATATCTTCAAGGCTTTTGCCCTGTATATATTCCATCACTATATAATGGGTGAAACCGCTGTAAAAATCTTTATAAAAGGCCGGCAGCCCGGGATGTTTTAATCCTGCCAGAAAAGCAGCTTCCTTTTGAAAGCTTTTTTCCACCAGTTCCCCTTCTCCGGAAGAACTGTCTGATTCTTTAATCGCATAATAGTTATTTTCTTTTTTTGCAAGATATACCTTCCCCATGGCACCTTTGCCGAGAGGTTTTATGATTTTATATTCATTAATTATTTGTTTAGGTAAAAGCTCCATTTTAGAATTTAAGTGTCGCGACGCGTTACGCGTGACGGGTTTAATCGCGCATCACGCATCACGCTTTACGCATTACGATGTCATTATTTATAGATTGTTATGAACCTGACTGATCTATCATAACACAGGAATAAATTTCTTTCAATAACAGGTAATGGAGGGATTTTTCTTTTATTATCGAAATTGTTTATGCCTTATTTTTATTATAGCTCAGGAGGTATATTTTTATGAAAGCTCTTATGAAACGTAATGCAGAACCGGGTCTCTGGATGGAAGATGTACCTGTGCCGGAAATAGGCCCCAATGATCTTCTTGTGAAAATTACGAAAACAGCCATATGCGGTACAGATCTTCATATATACAACTGGGATGCATGGTCACAGAAAACCATTAAAGTCCCTATGGTTACAGGTCATGAATTTGTAGGAAAAGTCGTCGATATGGGAAGTGCCGTGAGAGGTTATAATAAAGGTGACAGGGTTTCGGGAGAAGGCCATATAGTATGCGGCCAGTGTCGTAACTGCTATGCAGGAAGACTTCATCTGTGCCGTAATACCATAGGTATCGGTATCCACAGACAGGGATGTTTTGCAGAATATCTCTCCATTCCTGCAGGTAATGCCTTCCGACTTCCTGCCGATATTTCGGACGATTTAGCTTCTATTTTTGACCCCTACGGGAATGCCGTCCATACAACCCTTTCTTTCGACCTTGTAGGAGAAGATGTCCTTATTACAGGTGCGGGGCCTATAGGCATTATGGCTGTGGCCATTGCAAAACATGTGGGAGCCAGATATGTTGTTATAACAGATGTAAATGATTACCGCCTGGGACTCGCTGCAAAGATGGGAGCCACAAGAACGGTAAATGTAACAAAAGAGAGGGATCTTGCCGGTATTATGAAAGAACTCGGAATGAAGGAAGGTTTTGATGTAGGGTTTGAAATGTCGGGAAACAGTCATGCCTTTCGTTCCATGTTGAGTGTTATGAATAACGGTGCCAGAATCGGTCTGCTCGGCATTTTCCCTGAAGAAGTGGCTATTGACTGGAGCCAGGTCATATTTAAAGGATTATTCCTTAAAGGCATTTACGGAAGAGAAATGTTTGAAACATGGTATAAGATGACAACTCTTATTCAGGGCGGACTGAATATTACCCCTGTTGTTACCCATCATTTTTATATAGACGATTTCGAGAAAGGCTTTGAGGTTATGAGATCGGGCATGTGCGGAAAGGTTATTCTGGAATGGAGCAAGTAAATGGATAAGTATGAAAATTTAAGAAGAACAAAAGATTATATTGTTGTCAGAGAAGCTTTTAGAGAAGATCCTGCCGGAACTATAAACTGCTTGATAGAAAGACTTACAGGTCTCGGGCAACTTATAAATATTTATGAAAGTGAAATGAACAGGATTTCTTTTAATAAAGAGAAAAAAGATATTCTTATGGATGGAGTAGATGAAACGCTTAAAGCAGGGAAGATGATAACAAAGTGGGTAAATAAATTGAAGAAAGATTTCCCGGAATATGATTTTTCCGTTTATAGTGATTTGTTGAATGTAGTAAGTAAAATGGAAAATATTAACACTTAGGAACTGTCTGAAAATAATTACATCATAGTTATAATTTATATCGTGACGCGTCACGCGTCACGCGTGACGCGAGGATACTAATCGTTCTAACAATTTACCGGAGTTATTTTTCTTACAGTCCTTAGTACCGTAACAGGTAAATTCGTAACCATTTATAAATTATTTAGTGAGTAGTGAGTGGTGAGTAGTGAGTGGGTTTTATACTCATTATTCACTACTCACTATTCACTACTCACTAATAACCATTCGGACACAACGAAGTATGAGAATCTGTTCCTCGCGTAACGCGTAACGCGTTACGCGTCACGACTATAATCGTTATGAGAATAATTGTATCTGTATATAAAAAATTCCTTGAAGCCTATGGCTCTCAGGGCTGGTGGCCTCTGTCAGGTCTTGATAAATCTTTTTTTGAAGAAGATAAGGACTGGCCGGGTTATGTAAAATTTACCGGTTCTGAAGGCACCGTTGAAGATTTTAAGAAAAACTGGCCCCGCCATCTCGGGGTTTCTCCGAAAAATGACAGGGAAAGATTTGAAATAATTACGGGAGCCATACTCACTCAGAATACATCCTGGAATAATGTGGAAAGAGTTTTGTATAATTTAAATAGACACAGTTTGAATGATCCTGATAAGATAAAAACCGTAGATACGGGAGAACTGGCACTTTTGATTAAAAGTGCCGGCTATCATAATCAGAAGGCCGTCAGATTGAAAGGACTTGCTCTTTATTTTTCTAAGAAATATAAAATTCTGTCCCATTGTTTTACAAAATCATTGAAGGATTTACGAAAAGAACTGCTTGCCCTTAAAGGTATAGGGCCGGAAACGGCCGATTCTATAATACTTTATGCAGGAGAACTGCCGGTTTTTGTAATTGATGCCTATACAAAGAGAATTTTCTCAAGGATTCTCGGAAAATATGAAAAACACGATTATGATTTCTGGCAGGATTTATTTATGACACAATTGGATAGAGAAAAAAATAAAGTTGAAGTTTTTAAGGAATATCATGGCCTTATTGTGAAACATGGCAAGGAATTCTGTAAAACTGTTCCTCTCTGTGAAGCTTGTTTTCTACATAATTCGTGTTATACATATTTACAAAATGTTGACTGTAAAAAAATATAATTTATAATAGTTGTAGAGATATTTTTATAGAGAAAGATAAAAATTGACTGAAGTCTTCCGGAGAGTATTAGAATGGCAGGTGAAATACGATGGCACAGGTGGAAGAAAAGGTAGAAAGGCTGGAATTTTTAATGGCCCAGTCTCAGTTAATGTATCAGGGACTCGTAGTGGAAATGAAAGAGTTTAAGAATGAAATGAGACAGGAAATGAAAGACTTTAAAACTTATACTCAGGCTGCTATTGAAGAAATGAAGCAGGATTCGAAAAAAACGAGAGATGATATGAATAAGAAATGGGGAGACCTGGCTGCCAAATGGGGAACTATTGTAGAAGATTTAGTCGCTCCCAATGTAGAAGCCATAGGAGAAAAATACTTTAACCTTAAAGATTGCGATACCTTTATAACTAATATAAAGAAAAGAAAGCCCAGAGAGAAGGAATTTGACGTTATAGCTGTGTATGATACATTTATAATTCTGGTTGAAGTAAAATCCACACCCAGAACCGGTTATATAGAAGATTATATTGAGTTTATAAAAAATAAAGAATTTTACAGCTTTTTCCCTGAATACAAAGACAGGAATATTATTCCTGTTTTTGCTTCGCTTCATATACCTGATGAAGCAATAAAACATCTTTCCAGAAATAATATTCTGGCAATGGCTATGAGTGACAATATAATGGATATAGTTAATCAGGACATAATAAAATATTTAAGGAAATAAAAAATATTTGATAAAATCCAGAATCTTTATCCCCACATTTTTATTTAAAACTTATCATTTACTTTATTATTCTTCTATATGTAAATGAAGAGCAGGTTTTTACTGTAAAATGTAGAATTTAAACGCGACAATCGTAATTTTAGAGAATGTAAGACGTTTTGTGTAAACGTATCATGAAACAGGTCTTTGATAGAGGTTTACACAACATTTATGACACAGTCGAATTTTTTACAGTAAAAGGGGTTTGGAAAAAATTGCTTAAAGATAAAAAATTGCTTCTCATAGACGGTCATGGTCTTTTGTACAGAGCCTATTATGCACTTCAGAGAACTGCCATGACTACATCTAAAGGTATTAAGACATGGGCTGTTATGGGGGTTATCAATATGCTGACGCGGGCTATAGAGGGACAGAAACCTGATTATGTGGCTATAAGTTTCGATACGTCGGCTCCCACTGTGAGGCTCGAACAGTATGAAGATTACAAGGGACAGAGGGAAGAAACACCCGATGATTTCAAGGAACAGCTCCCATATGTATTAAAACTTGTTGAAGCTCTCAGGATTCCCATGTTCGAAAAGGAAGGCTATGAAGCAGATGACTGTATTGCCACAGTTACTAAAAGAGCAGAAGAAGAAGGGGCAAATATTTATATACTTTCAGGTGATACTGATCTCTTTCAGCTTGTTTCCTCTCAGACGAATGTCCTCTATCCTGACAGAAGCGCAAAGGAACTGCAGTGTTATGATATAAATGCGGTAAAGGAAAGATATGGACTTGAGCCGGAACAGCTCATAGACTTGAAAGCCCTTCAGGGAGATTCTTCCGATAATATTCCCGGCGTTCCCGGTATAGGGAAGGTGAATGCAACAAAACTTCTCAGGGAATTCGGTAATATTGAAGGCATTATGTCAAATCTGGATAAAATAAAATCGGAAAAAATCAGAAATATTATGAAGGAAAACGAACAGAAGGCATGGGACAGCAGGAAACTTATAAAACTTTATACAGATCTTGAGCTGGCAATAAACTGGGACGACTGTCTTCTTACGGAACCTGATCCCGATAAATTAAGAGATCTTTTCGGAGAACTGGAATTTAAAACTTATATGCAGAAATATGGTCTTTCTGAAAGAAAAAAGCAAGAACCTGCATATAAAACAGTAATAGTTTCTTCCGAAGATTTACTTAAATCTCTTCTGGATGAGCTGAAAAACAGTTCATGGATAAGTTTAAATTGTTTTTCTTACAGAGGGCCGTCGTTATACAAGCCTCTTCTCGGTATGGGAATTACGACGGAGAAAGAACATTACTATATACCTTTTGCTTATAAGGAATATAAATATAACGGAAAATCGGAAATGTCCCAGGGGCTTTTATTTGACTCTGTTGATGAAGTTAAAGAAAATTTTTATCTTGAAACATCATATGTGCTTGAACATATGAAAAAATTTCTTGAAGACGAAAAGCTTGCCAAATACGGATTTGACCTTAAAAATATTTATATACAGCTTGCGGGATACGACATAACACTGAAAGGTATTGTCTGCGATGTTCAGATAGGCGCTTTCCTTCTGGACAGTGGCAGACCTTCTCCGGATTTATCTTATATAGTTTCAAAATATTTATCTCTTTCCATAAAAAATGAAGAAGAAATACTGGGTAAGGGGAAAAAAGCTCTCTCATGGGAAGAGCTTTCCCCGGAAAAACAGGCGGAAGCTTCTGCAAGAATAACATGTCATATAAAATCCCTTTCCGATGTGTTAATTTCCAGTCTGCAACATCTGAATCTCCTGTCTTTATTTCAGGATATGGAAATGCCTCTTGTTTCTGTACTTGCAAGAATGGAAATGAGAGGCGTAACCCTTGATACTGATATATTGAAGAACCTTTCTTCCCGGGTAGATGAGGAATTAAAGAAACTTTCTGTAGAGATTTATTCACTTGCAGGTGAAGATTTTAATATTAATTCGCCGAAACAGTTAGGTGAGATTTTATTTGATAAACTTGCTCTTCCGGGAGGAGCAAAGACCAAAACAGGGTATTCCACTGCTTCAGAGGTTCTGGAACCTCTCAGAGAACATTGCAGAATAATAGATTATATCCTGGAATACAGGGAATTGTATAAATTGAAAACTACCTATCTGGATGTATTGCCGGGTCTTGTTGACACAATTACGGGAAAATTACATACCAGTTTCAATCAGACTATTACCGCAACGGGAAGATTGAGCAGTAGTAACCCGAATTTACAGAATATACCTGTAAGGACGGAATTCGGAAGATTGATAAGGAAGGCTTTTAAACCTTCCGGAACTGAGAATATACTCCTTGCATGTGATTATTCCCAGATAGAACTCAGAATCCTTGCCCATTATTCCGGCACGGAAAGACTTGTTAAAGCATTCGTCGATGGCCATGATATTCACAGTGAAACGGCAAGGGATATATTTGAATTACCTCCCGGGCAGGAACCGGATTCTTCTATGAGACGTATCGCAAAAACCGTGAATTTTGGTATCCTTTACGGTATAAGTGATT
Organism: uncultured Synergistia bacterium; assembly: GCA_964431735.1. Lineage (GTDB taxonomy): Bacteria > Vulcanimicrobiota > SpSt-956 > SpSt-956 > JAKJGF01 > CALARM01. The sequence continues at coordinate 23,567 of CAYSLJ010000004.1, forward strand.
TCGGTCTTTCCAGGAATCTCGGAATTGACAGGAAGGATGCAAAAAAATATATAGAAAATTATTTTAATAAACTTCCGGGCATAAAAAATTATCTTGATAATGTAGTTACTGATGCCAGGGAAAAAGGTTATGTAATGACTGTTTCAGGCAGGAGAAGGAATTTCAATCATCTCTCTGACAGAAACTGGAATGTGAGAAAAGCAGAAGAAAGAATGGCTGTAAACGCTCCCATACAGGGAAGTGCTGCAGATATTATAAAACGTGCCATGATTAACATTGACAGGGAGATAGAGCAGAGAAAACTTAAATCATCTATGGTACTGCAGATTCATGATGAACTTGTTTTCGATCTGCCTGAAGAAGAGTTTAATGAATTACTTCCATTAGTTAAATCTCATATGGAACAATCGTATAAACTCAGTGTTCCTGTTATTGCTGATTTTAAATCAGGCAGGGATTTGTATGACATGGAAAAAGTTTTATAGTAATTGTGTTTTTTATGACACGTATGAGCACAGCATGATGACCGGTGGGCAGGGATTAATTTCTCTTCACCATTCGCTAAAATTACATGTCATTTTAAAAGCACAATCACTATTGCTTTTTCTATAAATATTGAATATAATCTTAATTACTTATAATATATAATTTTTATAACATTGGCTCTAACTTCCTGATGCCCGGTTATCATTATGTGAAACCGGTTTTAGAAAGGGGGACAGATGGTTTTCAGGAAGATTAATTTATCGGTTTTTAAGGTAAGTTCTTTACCTTAAATGATTGTTAATTTCTATATACTTTTATTTAATTAATGAGAGTATAATTTTAGGTTAAACCTGAAGGGAGTGCTACCAGAGTGGACAACAGCGTGAATGCAAAAAAGACTGCTGAAACAACAAGTGAAAAAACAGGAAAAATTAATGAGGGCATTGATAAAGAAGTAAAAAGTGTAGTAGAAGACGTAGAGAAGGTAATAACAGAAATAGATCAGGAAGAAAAATTGAACGAAACAGAACAAAAAGAAGCAATGGAAGAAATGTATGATAAGACCTTTACGGAAATCTCCGAAGGAGCAGTTGTAGAAGGAGAAGTCGTAAGTGTCACATCTGAAGGAGCTTTCGTATCTGTTGGATATAAAAATGATGCTTTTATTCCAAAGGATCAGCTTTCTTATCGTAGCTTTGAGAATCCTGAAGAAGTGGTTAAAGTCGGTGAGAAAGTATCTGTATATGTTATGTCTATGGAAGACGAAGACGGCAAGCTTATTTTATCCAAAAAGAGAGCTGACCTTGAAGATGCATGGCGCAGAGTTACTACTGCCTATGAAAAACAGACTGTTATTACAGCAACTGTAGTTGAACAGGTAAAAGGCGGACTTATAGTGGATCTGGGTTTGAGAGGTTTTGTGCCTGCTTCACAGATAAGACTTAAACCTGTAAGAAATCTGGAAGAATTTGTTGGCGAACCTTTACGCCTCAAGGTGCTTGAACTTGATAGAAACAGACGTAAAGTTGTTTTATCCCAGAAAAAAGTACTTCAGGAAGAAGGAGTTAATAAAAAAGAAAAAACCCTTACAGATCTTAAAGAAGGTAAAATAGTGAAAGGAACTGTTGCAAGGGTTACAAATTTTGGAGTTTTTATTAATCTCGGAGGCGTTGACGGTCTGGTTCATATTTCCGAGCTTTCATGGGACAGGGTAAAACATCCGTCTGAAGTAGTCAGTGTAGGACAGGAAGTTGAAGTAATGGTGCTTGCAATTAATAAAAAGAAAGAGAGAATATCTCTCAGCTTCAAGCAGGCCCAGCCGGATCCGTGGCAGTTTAAGGCAGAAGATTATAAGCCAGGACATATTCTGGAAGGTGAAATTACAAAGATTGCTCCGAAATATATATTTATAAAGCTTGAACCCGGTATTGAAGGACTTGTTCCTCTTCATGAAGCATCAGAAGATAAAAATGCCAGACTCGGTGAATTATTTACTATAGGCAGTAAGATTCCTGTTAAAATACTGGATGTCAAACCTGCACAGAGGAGAATGACTCTGAGTATAAAACAGGCAAAAGAAGAAAAAAAGGAAAAGGAATTTGCATCCTATCAAACACGTCAGGGAAATGAAAGTGTTACTATTGCAGATCTCCTTGCCATAAATACTAAAAAAGAATAATTCTGTATATGGTATCGTCACGCGTAACACGTTACGCGTGACGCATTACTGGAACTGCAGGGAGGGTAATCTTTGCTTATAGGCCTTACCGGTGGTATAGCCAGTGGAAAGAGTAAAATTTCTCTTTTTTTGAAATCTCAGGGTGCAGTGATAATAGATGCAGACGAGATAGCAAGACATGTGGTAGAGCCATTGTCTTCTGCATGGAAAAATATTGTTGAAGTCTGGGGAACAGATATACTGAGGCCTGATCAGTCTTTAGACAGGCAAAAACTGGCTTCTATAGTATTCAGTGATAAGAAGGAACTTGAAAAGCTTAATAATATTACTCATCCTGAGATTATAAGAGAAATTAAAGATAGAATTTCCCGTGAATCTGCCGGGACTTTAATGGTTCTGGATGCTCCTTTGCTTATAGAATCAGGTCTTTTTACGATAGTAGATTATGTATGGCTTGTAAGTGTAACAGAGGCCACTCAGATTAAGCGACTACAGGAAAGAGACGGTATGACTATAGAAGAAGCTCAAAAAAGGATATCCATGCAGATGCCTCTGGAAAAAAAGAAACAATACGCCCATGTAATTATAGACAATGACGGTCAGTGGGAAGATACAGAGCATTTTATCAGTCTTTACCTTTTGAAGAAAGGGGAACAGCGTCGATGCTGACACAGGGCTAAATACAGCAGTGATGCAGGCAGGAACTGAACCTGTATAGTGGTGGTATTAATGTCCTGGACTTTTAAATTATGAATAATCCGGAAAACATAAAGAAAATGAAACTCGGAGATATTCTGGTTAAATATGGCCTTATAAGTCAGGAACAACTGGAAACAGCTCTTGAAGCTCAAAAAGAGTTTAAAACTCGCCTGGGAAGAACTCTCGTACAGCTTGGCTATGTTACTGAAGATGATATAAACTGGGCTCTGAGCAATCAGCTTGATATTTCTTATGTACATCTTACAATAAACATGGTGGACCTTGTTGTTGCCAGAAGTATTCCGAGAGAAGTCCTTGAATTTTATCAGATGATACCCATAGCAAAGATAGGTGATGAACTTACTCTGGTTATGGCGGATCCTACCGATAATCAGGCTATTGAAACGGTAAAAAATACAATTAAAGCAGAGATCTCCATATCTCTGAGTTCTTCCAGTAATATCCTGTCTATAATTCGTCAGATATTTAAAGAAGAAAGTTCTCATGATATCCAGCACAGCGATATGGAAGGGATAAAATCGGTTGATTATAAAAAAGAAATCAAGAGACTTGTTACAAGAGATTTTGACAGCGGTATTTTTGTTTATACCGTTATATTCAGAGCTTTTGAAGCAAATGCCTCTGAAATACATATTGAACCGGCAGAGGATATGCTCAGGATAAGATATAAAATAGACGGAATCTACTACGAGTATTTTTCCAAACCTATGAGTTTATACCCTTCAATAATGGCCCAGCTTGAAACTATTATTAAATCAGGAAATACGTCTGGCGACGGAGGAGGACCTTTCTCTATTAATGTTATGGATCAGGTCATAAGAGTAAAGGTGCATTTTGCTCCTACTATCTACGGCAAATCTGTAGTTTTAACCCTTATACCTTTTATAAAAAATCCTGTAAAGCTTTCTGATATGAAGATTGATGAAAGAATAACTCTGGAACTTGCGAGAGCCATGAAAAAAAATTCAGGTGTTATTATTGTATCTTCTCCGGGAAAGGTTGAAATTACGAAAACTCTTTATGCAATGCTCAGAGAAGTATCTTTTACAGATAAAAAAGTTGTTACTCTTGAAGATTTTGTTACCTTCAGAAGAGAAGGTTTTGTCCAGATGGAATATTCTTCGCTCGAACATAATAATGATCGTGAAGTTCTGAAAAAGGCACTGGGGCAAAATCCTGATGTATTTATGTTAACTCCTGATTTGAGCGGAGAAAGTATCAGAATGCTATTTAATGTTTCTCTTACAGGGAAGTTGATATTGATAGCTCTGCCTTTTCAGAATGTATACACATGTTTTTGCTATCTCACATCTCTTGGTATAGAGCCTTTTGCCATTGCAGGCGTACTTCAGGGTATTTTTTCCCAGCGTTTATCAAGGGCTCTTTGCTTTAATTGCAAACAGAGTGTTACTGTAGCAGATTTTCCTTTCCTGGCAGATCAATTGAGTCATAATGTCTGTTATGAAAAGGGAAAGGGCTGTCCCGAATGTAATTTTTCAGGTTATACGGGACAGACACTTCTCTATGAATACTATCTACCTTCCAGAGAAGACAGAATGAAAATTTTGACTTCAGAAGGCAGGGATATATTTGTTCCTTCCAATTATAAAACCATAAAGGAACGTTGCAGAGAAAAAGTACTGGATGGAATTTTACCTGTCAGTGAGATTATAAATATATGAAGCGGGGTGTTTAGAACTTGGATATAGCAGAGTTGTTAATATTAACGCTCGAAAGAGGTGCTTCTGACTTACATCTTACAGTGGGAACACCGCCTGTTTTAAGAATTAACGGCGTCCTTGTCAGGACTGATTATCCAGCCCTTACCAGGGAAACTATCCATGACCTTATATATGATGTATTGACAGAACAGCAGAAAAGTGCTTTTGAAGAAAACATGAATCTCGATTTTTCCATAGAATTTCAGGAACTGGCTCGTTTCAGAGTTAATGTCTATTACCACAGAAGAGGAGAAGGAGCTGTCTTTCGTCTCATACCTACAAGAATACCGACCCTGAAAGAACTGGGGTTCCCTCCTATAATAGAAGAACTGTGCAGGCTTGACAGAGGACTCGTCCTGGTTACAGGCCCTACAGGGAGCGGTAAATCGACTACTCTTGCAGGTATGATCGATCTTATAAACGATGAAAGAGATGATCATATAATTACCATAGAAGACCCTATAGAATTCATCCATGAACACAGAAGATGTATTATCAACCAGAGGGAAGTAAAGGTTCATACCCTTACTTTTTCCGATGCTCTCAGAGGTGCTCTGAGAGAAGATCCCGATATAATTCTTGTAGGTGAACTTCGTGATCTTGAAACAATACAGATGGCTCTTACTGCAGCAGAAACGGGACACCTTGTTCTTACTACCCTTCATACCAACAGTGCGGCAAAAACCATCGATAGAATTATTGATGTCTTTCCTCCCCATCAACAATCTCAGGTAAGAGTACAGCTTTCCGAAACAGTTGAAGCTGTTGTAGCTCAGACTCTTATGCCAAGAGCCGATGGCAGAGGGAGAATTGCTGCTCTGGAAATAATGACAGGAACTCCTGCTATCAGGAATTTAATTCGTGAAGCCAAAACGTTCCAGATGTCATCCATTATTCAAACTGCCACGAAATGGGGTATGCAGAGTCTGGACCAACATCTGAGAACACTCCTCAAGCAGGGCGTCATAACATGGAAAGAAGCCTTCAGAGCAGCTCATGATAAAAATACATTCAGTCAATATTCTACTGAAGCACCGGTAGTAGCACCTGCAACAGAAGAAGACGAAGAGTCCAAAAGTGCCCAGTTTAATTTCTGGTAATAGTGAGGTATTTATATGTTAACATATGATAGTCAGGATTTTTCTGAAGGTAAGGAGGTATTTTTATGTCCATAAAACTTCATGATTTATTGAAACAGGCTGTAGAAGATGAAGCTTCCGATCTTTATTTAAAAGCAGACAGTCCTCCTGTAATAAGGGTAAATGACAGACTGAAACGTATCGGTTCTGAAGTCCCCAATTATGCTGACCTGGAAAAATTATCTCTTCATCTTATGAATGATTATCAGAAGAAGGTTTTCCAGACCCATCCTGAAGTGGATCTTGTATATACTGTTCCTGCCGTAGGACGATTCAGGGTAAACATCTATCGTCAGAGAGGGACAGTTGGCTTTGTTTTCAGAAGGGTCAATCTTAAAATTCCTTCTATAGATGATTTATATCTTCCTCCTGTAATGAAGCAGTTAGCTCTTGAACAGAGAGGGCTTATACTTGTTACAGGTGCTACGGGAAGCGGAAAATCTACCACCCTTTCTGCAATGATAGATTATCGTAATTCCAATATGGAAGGCCATATAATTACTATAGAAGATCCTGTAGAATTTATTCATAAAGATAAAAAGAGTATTGTAAGTCAGCGAGAGGTAGGTATAGATACGAGATCTTATTCTGAAGCTTTAAGGTATGCTCTTCGTCAGGCTCCCGATGTAATACTACTCGGAGAAATGAGAGATGTGGAAACAGTTACATCTGCTATATTCTTTGCAGAAACAGGCCATCTTGTACTGAGTACACTCCATTCTACAAATACAAATCAGACTATGGAGAGAATAATGCAGTTTTTTCCTGCCGACTCACATCAGGAAGTATATTTTCAGCTTTCAATGAATCTCAGAGCTATTTTTTCACAGCGTCTTCTGCCAAGAGCCGATGGTATGGGGAGAATCCCTGCAGTGGAAGTTATGGTAGTTACACCCAGAATTAGAGATTTGATAAGAAGAGGGGAAACTGATAAGATTAAAGCTACTATTGAAGGAAGTAATGCAGAAGGTATGCAGACCTTTGACCAGCACCTTCATGAACTTTATAAATCAGGACTTATTACCGTAGAAGATGCACTTATGAATGCAGATAGTAGAAGTGATTTAAGGTTGAAATTAAAAGGTTTTTCTACGGGAACTAAAATGGTTTAAATCGTGACGTGTCACGCGTGGTGTTTGATTTTTTAGTAAAAGAATAAAGGTTTTATAGATATGGTTGATTCTATTAAAATAATTGCCAGTAACAGAAAAGCAAGACATCTTTATGAAATCCTGGACACCCTGGAAGCAGGCATTGTTCTTAAAGGCAGTGAAGTAAAGTCTCTGAGACAGGGAAAAGTGAGTTTTGTAGATGCTTTTGCAAAGGTTGACAGAGGTGAATTATGGCTTTACAATCTTCATATACCTCCCTATGAAAAGGGTGGTTATGTAAATCATGAACCTCTCAGAAACAGAAAATTATTACTTCACAGAAGAGAAATAGACAGGCTTCAGGCACAGACAGAAGCTAAAGGTCTGACTCTTGTTCCGCTTAAGATTTATTTTCGAAAAAGCTATGCCAGAGTTGAACTCGGTCTCGGTAAAGGTAAAACTCTTTACGATAAGAGAGAATCCATAGCAGAGAGAGATACAAAGAGAAGGCTGGAACGGGGAAAGAGGGACGGAGACTTTTAACAGTTAAATATGCATGTTTAAGTGATATACCTGGATTTACATAAATATAAATCAACGGAGAGCAGGGAACATTAAGCAGTGAATGATGAAACTACGCGTCACGCGTCACGCGTCACGATTCTCAATTTACACTTGAAATCAATATTTCTCTATGATATAATAAACTGGCATAATGATATAATAAACCAACAGGGGGGCGTAATGGTTTCGACAGGGAATGGAATGTTAAAGCAGCAGGCCGAGGTGCCGTTGGCCTCGTTAAACAGCGGTAAAAACAATAAATGCCGATAATTATTACGAAGTAGCTTTAGCTGCTTAATGCAGCTACATCCGCTCTGGTTTCGTCAGTTGAGCCGGATGCCGGGTGTCACAGCAGACTGACTACTTTTACAGGAATGTTCCGGCCTGTAAGGGGAAATCAAGGGACTAAGGAAACTAATTCCCTGACTGGAGGGATATAGTTCTCACGAAAATTAAATCCAGTCTAAGCTTGTAGATACTTTTACTTGAAGTTCTTTGGACGCGGGTTCGACTCCCGCCGCCTCCATTAGAAAGTGAGAGGTGAGAGGTGAGAGGTGAGTAATATACTGACCTTCTACTTCTCACTTCTCACTTCTCACTATTCACTACTCACTAATGGCCATGACCGGGTAGGTTACAACGAAGTATGAGAATCCGTTTCTCCCGTAATGCGTTACGATTCTCATATAAATTAAAAGAGGTGAACGTTAATGTCTACGTCGACAACACCGACCAAAAGAAGAACAGGCAGGGTGACAGATGTTTCCGGAGAGGTAGACCTCAATAAACTGCTTAAAGAAATGATTGAAAGAAGAGCATCAGATTTACATCTGAAAACAGGCAGCCCTCCTATGATGAGAATCGACGGAAATCTCTACCCTGCATCCCATACAATACTCACTCCTGATAGTATAAGAGCGGCTCTGAGCGGTATCCTCACAGATAAACAGAGAACTACCTTTGAAATGGAAAAAGAACTGGACCTTGGATACAGTGTAAGAGGTCTGTCCCGTTTCAGAGTTAATATTTATCTCCAGAGAGGAACCTGGGGAGCGGCATTTAGAACTATTCCCGCCCGTCCTTTTACCCTGGATGAATTAAAACTTCCTACCGTATTAAAAGATCTTGCCATGAAACCAAGAGGACTTATCCTTGTTACCGGTCCTACCGGATGCGGTAAATCTACCACACTGGCTTCTATAATCGATTTTATTAACGAAAATAAGAGATGTCATATTGTAACTATTGAAGATCCTATTGAATTTTTACATCGTGATAAGAGATGTCTTATAAGCCAGAGAGAAGTAGGGCCTGATACGAATTCCTTCAATGAAGCTCTTAAACGTGCCCTGAGACAGGATCCTGATGTTATACTCGTAGGTGAAATGAGAGACCTGGAAACAACAGCTATTGCTATTTCTGCTGCAGAAACGGGACATCTTGTACTTGCCACATTACATACTACCGGTGCAGCAGCTACAATAGATAGAATCATAGATCAATTCCCTGCCCATCAACAGGGACAGATAAGAATTCAGCTTGCCTCCATTTTAGAAGGTGTACTGTCACAGGTACTTATGCCGAGAGCTAAAGGTGAAGGACGTGTCATGGCTATGGAGATCCTTACTGTTACACCTGCTGTCAGAAATGTAATAAGAGAAGAAAAAGTTCATCAAATAATGAATATAATGCAGGGTGGAGCAATCCACCATATGAAGACCCTGGATATGGCTTTAAGGGATCTCTTTGTTCAGGGAATTATCAGCTATGAAGAAGCTTTCTCTAAAGCCCAGGATCCTGGAGAATTTAACAGACTCGTAGGACATGGAGACGCAGAAGAAGGATAATCAGAGTTTAAAGTTGCCTCCGAACATTATACTATCATATGAATATATCGGATTATATAATGTTCGTTATTTTTAAATTTTAACTATTTGAACTATTTGTAAGGAGAGCAGTAAAAGTGAGCACTGAAACTAAACCTATGAATCTGGAAGAATTGCTGCAATTAATGGTTAAGAGAGGAGCATCGGATCTTCATCTTGCTGTAGGAAGCCCTCCTACATTCAGAATCGATGGAAGACTTACACCTGTAAGTAAGGATCTGCTCAGACCTCAGGATACTCAGATGATGCTTGAACCTTTGCTAAACGATATGCAGAAAATGAATCTTCTGAAAAATAAAGAATTTGACACAGCTTACAGTGTCAGAGGACTTTCACGCTTTAGAATAAGTATTTTTTTTCAGAGAGGCACCCTTGGAGCTTCTATAAGAATTATGCCTCCAAGACCACTTACACTTGATGAACTCGGACTTCCGGGACAGCTAAAAAAGACTCTTGCTTTAAACAGTGGCCTTATAATTGTTGCAGGTCCTTCTGGAAGCGGAAAGACTACAACCCTTGCTTCTATGATAGACTTTATTAATGAGCATCGTAGCTGTCTTATTATAAGCATAGAAGAACCTATAGAATTTTTACACCGTAATAAACAGAGTATAATATGTCAGAGAGAGGTCGGCCCTGATACCAATTCCATCCTGAGTGCTCTTCAGAGCGCTCTTCGACAGGCTCCTGATGTAGTAGTAGTGAGTGATTTAAAAGATGAAAATGTAATAAATGAGTGTATTTCCATTGCAAATGCAGGTGTACTGGTAATGGCCAATTTGAGAACTTCAGGAGTTTTTCCGACTATTAATCATATAATTGATAGTTTCCCAGAAGATAAAAGGGATAAAACAAGAGCTTTACTTACTGCCTGCCTTCAGGGTGTCTTTTCTCAGACTCTTATAGCAAAAGCCAAAGCCAGAGGCAGAATTGTTGCAATGGAATATATAATTCCCTCGCCAAAGTTAAAAAGATGTCTCAGAGAGGGAGATATGATTAATTTTGAGAAACTCATTGATAAGGAACCTGATACAAAATCTCAGTCAGCAGCACTGAGGGATCTCTGTAATAAGAAGGTTATAACAAGGGAAGAAGCTATAGCCAATGCTTATAATCCGGCTGAACTGGAAAGGATTATAGATAGAGCTTACTAATATTATAGTGTAAACATAAAATTAACGTACTGTTAGTGGTAAGTAGTGAGTAGAGCAGAAATAAGTTTTTACTCACTATTTATTTTGAATCCTCCATAAGACCGAGTAATTTCTGCAGTATATGTCTGTAATCCGGATTCTCAAGAAGCTTGTTTGTTATAGCTTCCTGCATATGGGAAAAGCCCTTGTCCTTCATAAAGTGTTTGCCGAATTCCTGTCCCAGTACATCTTTTACCATCTGAGTGGCAGCTTTTTGAAGGTAATCTTTACGAGTGCTGTCCATTTTAAGCATCTGAGATTTTGCCATAGTTAAAAAAGCCTGATGTTTTTTTGAAGGAGGTTCTGGAGGAAAATACATGTCATCATCCAGGGTAAGACGGATAAAACTTAAATTTTTATGACTGATATTACCTTTAGGCTTATTTATATCCATTTTTATCATTTCCTGAGACAGGAAATGTTCTCTCTGGCGAGAATAATCAGACTGAGGCTTAGGTTCATTCATAGAATTATTGATCAAATTCCTTCCTTAAAATCGTGACGCGTGACGCATAAAGCGTGACACGGGGTAAGTCAATAACATAGTGAAGTTTTTTTCACTTCTTAGTAATTTATCACTACAGAATTTTAAAAAGTAAAGAGTTACTTCTAAATATTAACAAAAATTTAATATTATATAGTCTACCGGGGTAAATTTTCCAATTTTTTTATATAAATCAGGTACCGCTAATTATTTTCCAATTTTTTTATTACTGAAGTCATAGTAGATTTCATAATAATACTGAATATCCCTTCTTTTTTTCTGGCATTTTTTATAGGTTCTATAGCCCGTTTATCTCCCAGTTTGCCGAGAGCTTCTACTGTTCTTATTCTAACAGTAGGATCTTTATCTTCTAATTCTCTTATAAGCTCAGGAACTATTTCTTTATCACCGAGAATACCGAGCGTTTCTATGGCAGCCAGTTTTACTGATAGATTTGATTTTAATTCTTCTGTTACGGATTTTGCGGCTTTTTTATCCCCTAAAATGGCAAGTGTTTCTATTATTTTAATTTTAATATCAGGTATTTCTGTTTTTAGAATATGTATAAGAATATCTACACTGTTACTTTTATTCAGTTTACCGAGACTTTCTATTATTCTCCATCTTATATCTTCTTTATCTCCGTTTTTTAATTTTGTTATGAGAGCTTCTGAAGCTTCTTCACTGTCTGTTTCTCCCAGTTTTATTACTGATTTTAATCTTACAAGGGTGCTGGGATTATTCAGATCGTTTATATATTTATGTATATGTTCATGCTGTGATTTTTTTTCTTCATGAAGGTATTTTTCAGGAATTTCATCTGAAAATTTTTCTTCATGAAGGT
>CAYSLJ010000004.1:35472-84472 GCA_964431735.1 uncultured Synergistia bacterium
TCTTCATGAAGGTATTTTTCAGGAATTTCATCTGAAAATTTTTCTTCATGAAGGTGTTTTTCAGGAATTTCATCTGAAAATTTTTCTTCATGAAGGTGTTTTTCAGGAATTTCATCTGAAAATTTTTCTTCATGAAGGTATTTTTCAGGAATTTTATCTGAAAATTTTTCTTCGTGAAAGTGTTTTTCAGGAATTTCATCTGAAAATTTTTCTTCGTGAAAGTGTTTTTCAACAATATCCTGTTCAGTATGTTCAGGTAATTTATATCCACAATATATACAGAATTTTTTCCCTGCCGTTAACTTTTTCAGGCATACAGGGCAGCATTGCTTATCAGGCAATTTTATTTCTTTTTCTCCTGTTTTATAGTCATCTCGAACAGGTTTTTCTTCTATTATTACTTTTTTAATTGCTTCTGCAGTTTTTTCTTTAATTGATGCTCCCGGTGGTATAATTTTTTTTTCTATTTCTTCTGTTTTTGCTGGAAAGATTTTTTTATCTCTCAGTGGAATCCGTTGTGAAAGGTATTTTTCTTCTATTTTTTTCCCGGTTATCTCAGCAGGTGTCGATTTCCAGTAATCAGATAGTGCTTCTTTTTCTTCTACAGTTTCTTCATATTTCCCGGTTATCTCTGCAGGTGTCGATTTCCAGTAATCAGATAGTGCTTCTTTTTCTTCTTTTTTAAAAGGAATTTCAACTTTCTCAGTTGTCTCTGCAGGTATCGATTGCCGATAAATTTCTCCTTCTTTCTTTTCAGATACCGGTTTTTTTTCTTCTTTTATTACAGAAACTTCACCTGTTGTTTCCATCTGATGAATGGGTATTGTTTTATCTTCTTTGAGTTCATCTATAATATAATCTATTAAACCAAATAGTTCATCGAAAGAATCTTCTTGTTGCTCCTCTTCTTTTTCTTCTTTATTTAAATTACTTATAAAACTATCAATGGCATTTACTATGGATTCAAAGGATTTGATATTGCCGTCTTTTGTGATATCTATAACTTCTTCTTTTTCATCTATCGGAATTGACTTTATATCATGTGTGGAAAGTAACTCTATTACATGTTCTATGGGAGGATTCTTTGTATCATATTTTTCCCGGGAATAAAGAGCTATCACTTCTTTAAAAGGTAATTTTTTAGTTTCTGTATTTTTATCGAGAATATGCTCAATTGATAACATTTTATCTTTAATATTTTTTTTCTCTATTCCTCTTTCCTCTCCTGTTTCTTTTATTACAGGGCCGGGCAGATTTTTTGTTTTACTTTTTGACAGAAGTTCCATTATTTCTTTTTTCTGCAATAACAATTTATTTTTAATTCTCTTTTCCTGTCTCTTTTTCTGTGGAATAACAGGGAGTGCTATTGTATCTTCTTTGTTTAATGAAGAATCTTCCTGTGATTTTTTGTCTGTAATTTCTTCAAATTTATTCAGAACTGATCTTGCCGTTACTTTTACCAGAGAATCTTCATCTTCTAAAAGTTTTTTCAGGTGAATTATTGCTCTCGTATCTTCAATATTGCCAAGAGCTTTGGCAGATGACCATCTTACATAGGCAGACTGATCGTTTAATAAATCTATCAGGTACGGTACAGTTGTTCTGTCTTTGATTTTTCCAAAGGCTTCAGCTATAGCCCATCTGACATAAATATTTTCATCATTGATGATTTGTATCAGGTGAGGTACAGCAGTTTTGCTTCCTATGTTGCCGAGAGCGTCTGCAGAAAGTTTTCTTACATAGATACTTTTATCATTCAGAGCTTTAATAAGATGAGGGACAGCTTTATCGTTTTTTATTATTCCAAGCGCTTCTGCAGCAAACTTTCTTATATGTGTATTATCACTGTTCAGAGCTTCTAACAGAGGATTAATATCAGTTCCTTCAGGAAGGGTCGATAGTTTATTGAGTGATGATTTTACACTTTCCGTATCATTGTATCTGGTGTGTTCTATTAAGTATCTCAGAGATTGTTCATTCATAAAGAAAACCTCTAAAAACAGAATACAGGAGATAGGAGAATTCTGTAAAACTTTTTAATTCTGCCTCCTGTATTCTGACTTCTGTTATATATTGGCTTCCAGTTTTTTTATTGCATTATCCATTTCTTTTTTCATTGTGAACTGGAAGATACCGGCCTTTTTTCTCTGTTCCCTTATAGGTTCTATTGCTTTTGGATCTCCAAGTATTACCAGGGCTTTAACTACTTTTAATTTTACTGCATTATTCTTATCTCTCAGCCCTTTACTCATAAGAGTATCTACTGCCCGTAAATCTCCTATGGTACCAAGAGATTCTACTGCATATTCTCTGACAAAATCCTTCGGATCATTTAATAATCTTTTTATTTCTTCAACAGCACTTTCATCTCTGAGTTTACCGAGTGCAGCAGCAGCTCTCCATCTTACATGAGGATCAGCATCTTTAAGAGCTTTAATAAGAGGTTTTACTGCAGCTCTATTACCGGATTTACCCAGTTCTTCTGCTGCGTCCTGTCGTTTTTTCTTATCTGCATCTCTGAGCTGTTTTATAAGATCTTTTATAAGTTTTACATCATCTATAAGTTCAGATGGCGGTGTATATAAAGGTCTTTTGAAAGTCGGCTTCAGTAATTCTTCTCTGGAAATTTCGTAATCATCACTTCCTTCGTGAACTATATCATCTGAAGGTGTCGTTATTTCATCAGCTTCTTCATCAAGTAATGCTGCAGCAATATCAGATTTCATTTCCCTTTCAGGCGGTATGTCACTATAGCCTTCATAAAGTTGTTCTGTAGTAGCACTCTCCGGAGGAGGATAAGAGTCCTGCCGTTCCTGTCCCTGATATGTTTCTTCTTTACCCCATTGTTCTGTCATTTCATAGCCGGCCTGACTATCTCCTGTAAAACCTGTTTCTGTCACAGTTTGTTCTACTGGTTCCGATATATATTCCTGACTCTGTACTGTATCACTATAAGGCTCTGGCTTTTCAAAATCTTCTTTTCTTTCTTCAAACCTTTCTTCGAATTTTTCTTCATAAGAATAAGGCAATTGCTCTGTAATTTTTGAAACGACTTCTTCTTCCTGTGTCTGAAACTGCACCGGCGGCCCCGGTTCTTCATAAATCTGTTCGGTAACCTTTGATGGAGGTGGACCGAATAATTCGTCTTCCAGAGAAGGCAGTGCTGAATGCGGTGCACTGCTTCCTCCTTCCTGGAGATTTTTTATTGCTGTCTGGGCATACATACTTACAAAAAAGTCGGGATCATTTAATGCTTCCTTGAGATAAGGAAGACCTCTTTGATCACCGAGTTTCCCTATTGCCACTGCACTGCTTGCTCTTACAGAGGAATCTTCATCTTTGAGTGCTTCTATAAGACCGTCTACGGCACGTTTATCTCCGAAATTCCCGAGTGTCTCTACTACTGTTTTTTTTATACTTGAGCTTTCGTCTTTTAATAGAGCGAGTAAAGACGGAACTACTGCAGGAGTTCTCAATTTCTCAAGAGCCATAATGGCATTACCTCTTACAGAAGCTTCTACATCATAAAGAGCTTTTATAAGTGCATCGGTAGATCTTGGATCTCCTATTATTCCCAGTGTTTCAGCAGCTTTTCTTCTTACTTCCGGATCTTCATCCTGAAGTACTGTTACAAGCGGTTCAACTGCTCTTTTATCCCTTATTTTACCAAGAGCTTCTTCTATAAGTATTTTTAACGGTATTTCTTTTTCACAGAATAATGCTTCTACAAGGGAGTCTACTGCTCTTGCATCGGCCAGTTCTCCCAGTGAAACTATTGCAGTTTTTCTTACTGATTGATCATCATCCTGAAGAGCACCCATAAGAATGTTAAATATTTTTTCAATATCGTCAAAATCTTCTTCCCTTATTTCTTCGTCTCCACCGGCATACTGCTCTTCCTGAGGTGCTTCTACTTCTTCTTCATAGGGTTTACCGTAAAGGTCATCTTCCAGTGAAGGAGGCGCTTTTGTGGCACCTGCTGTATGTTTATCGGAAGGCAATGACCCTGACGGTGTTTTCTCTTCTGTTGTATCTGATTTATCTTTTAGTCTTTTCAGTGCTGCCTGAAAAGCATTACTTCTGAGTATGCTTTTTGTCTTTTTTACCTGTGTTTCTTCCGGCGTTGCAGGAGATGTTTCCGTTGTTTTGCTTCTTTTTTCACGCATTTTCATTAATGCCTGTCTTGCTATCTCAGCAGAAGTAAGAGGTTTTGTTACAGCAGCTCTATCTGCCAGTGGTATTTCTCCTCTTCTATCTTCTTCCTGCTGGTATTCTACACTCTCCTGTATTTCCTGTTGTAGTTCCTCCCCGGCAGATGGGAGATTTGGACTTTTTGATCCCGATAGTTTTGGTTTTCCCATAATTGTTCCTTTGCCTCCTCCATCTCTGTCACCGGATTTTGCAAATAACCTTGGTTTTGCTCCCCCACCTTTCGGAGTAAGTGGAACTGTCGGATTTTGTCTTGCCCCTGCCTGTTCTTCTATTATCTGTTCTTCTTCTGCACCCTGATCTTGCCTTCTGGATTCAAGCAATTTTTTCTTCGGTTTAAGCTCTATTACCTGACTTGGTGCTTCCTGTGGCTGAGATGTTTTGGGTATTAACTGTTGTTTCCCTTTACTCAATGGTATAAGTTTTTCCGTAGGAGGAGCTTTCAGGGAAGAAGCTGAGGGAGAAGCCTTTGTGTCTTCAATGGCAGATAGTTTACTTATTGAACCTTTTGCCGAAATTCTTACCATGGCATCTTCATCCTTAAGAGCATCTTTCAGTGGTTCTATAGCTTTTTTATCCCTGAGTTCTCCGAGAGCTTTTACTGCTGCCCATCTTACATAGGATTCTTTATCCTTCAACATCATTATAAGAGGGTCAACGGCCGTTTCGTCATTTAATTTTCCCAGAGCATCCACTGCAGCCCATCTGACATATAGATTTTGATCTGAAAGTGCGTTTATTAAAGGCCCTACAGCCGATATATCTTCCAGTTTTCCGAGAGATTCTGCTACAGCTTTCCTGACATAAATATTTTCGTCGTTAAGTGTATTTATGAGTGGTTCTACTGAACAGGGATCTCCTAATTTTCCCAGAGCTTCAGCTGCAAATTTACGTACAGACATACTTTCATCAGATAATGCATTTATAAGAGGTGTTACAGATCTTTGATCTATAACCTTGCCCAGCCCTTCTGCTGCAAATTTTCTAACTAAAGAATTATCCGAACCGAGAGCTTCTATAAAAGGATCAGCTTCTGTTTTACTATCTAATTTATCCAGAAATTCTGCTGCTCCCTTGCTGGCTGCCGGCCCCTGACTTTTTAATTCCTCTATAATCCTGTATATTTCAGCACTCTCCGCCATTTTCAGGCACCTCCATAATTACTCTACTTCTTTATTACTGCTCTGAGATATTTTTTGTTGTTTAATTATAGAATTAATGTTCCCATATGTCAATTAATTAATTATTTAAGTGAATTTTTGCATTGCACTTTCTATAAGATTTAATACATAATTATTTTTGAATTTTACAGCCAGTTTATAGGCTTTATCCAGTTCTTCCGTATATTCTTTTATTTTTTTCTGGCCTGCCATGGCAAGAGCCATATTATAATTTATACCGGCATTATCCGGTGCCAGTTTAGCTCCCATATTGTAATAATAATATGCTGTATCAAATTTTTTCTGTTCAAAATACAGATTTGCCAGTTCACAGTATATGTCAGCATCATAAGGATTAATATCCATTGCCTTCTTCAGACATTGAACTGCTTCTGTATGTTTATCTGTTTCAATATATATTTTTGCCAGATTAAAATAACTGAAATAATTACAGGGATCAAGTTCCAGAACCTTTTTATATATTTCTCTGGCTTTTTTTATTTCCCCCTGCTTTTGATATATAAAAGCCAGATTGTAATTCAGAACAGGATTATCCGGTTCTATCAGAAGAGCTTCGTGAAAACAATCCATTGCTTCGTAAAGTCTGTTCTCTTCGGATAATATGGCCCCCATATCAGATAATATATATATATTCCCTGGTTCCAGTTCCCTCGCTTTATTTAAATGTTTAATTGCTTCCTGGAAATTATTTTTTTCATATAAAACCAGTGCTATATTTTGATGAATATTAACATTATTTTCATCAAGTTTCAATGCTTTTTTATAATTTTCCAGAGCTTCTTCTTTATTGCCTGTTAGAGCCATCAAATTTGCCATATTATTATAAGCTTCTGTGAACGTTGAGTCAATATTAAGAACTTTTTTATATTCTTCTATGGCTAATTTGTAACGGCCTTTATGAGTCAATTTTATACCGAGATTATAATGAAAATTCTGTTCTAATATTTCTTCCTTCTCAGGTAAAATTTCCTCTTTAGAATTTTCTTCAGAGCCACCCTTCTTTCCTGCATCTTCTGTGAAATTTTCCATTTTCTCTTTTAAACCAGCTATTTCAGGGATTTTATATTTTTCTTTCGCCGGTAATGAAGGCACTTTATCTGTATCAGAAGTATTTATTTTTTTTATCACAGGAAGTTTTTCCTTCACATGAGGTTCTTCTTTCAGATCCATTCTGCTTCCCTTTATTACAGCAGGTTTTGCTCTTACAGAAGGTTCTTCTTTCAGATCAATTTTGTTTCCCTTTATTACAGCAGGTTTTGCCTTCATAGAAAATTCTTCTTTTACTTCAACAGCAGGTTTTGCCTTCATAGAAAATTCTTCTTTTGTTTCAATTTCATTTTCCGCAGAAGGTTTTATTTCAATGTTTTTTTCCACGACATCTTTTACTTTTATTGAAGGCTCATTTATTGCCGGGCTGTACGTTTCATCTGTGAAATCAGGTTTTTTATTTTTTTCTTCAATAATATTTTTTTTGGGTGCCGATTCTTCCAGTAATACTTTCTTTGAGCCAGGTCTCAGTGCACCGGGAGAAGGAGAAATTTCGCTCTGAAAAGCTTCTATAAGCATATTCTGAAGAGGACTTTTTTCTTTTATACAGAGATTTTCTTCTTCATTATCCAGTATAGGTATTACTACAGGTCTGTGTTTATGTTCTATTATTAAAGGTTCCTGAATTTTTGGTGCTTTCTGAGGGTTCAGTATATCATCCAGTGTGATAGGTTTTGGTTTGGACTGCTTCAGAATATTCAGCATGTCATCTGTGGATAACTTCTTCTTCTTTTCATCCTGTTCCATAATTAAATTACATTTATTCCCCTGATATTTTTTATTATGAGAATTAATTCTCTGTTTATTTTAATGCTATAGTTTTGCATTTTTTTACCGGCTTTATAGTTACTGACCTGAGCATAAGCATGTAATAACAGTCTTCCTCCCGTCACGCGTAACGCGTTACGCGTCACGAGAGCAGATATTTATTATTTATGCTCACCTCAATAAATAGGTTCCCGGTTTTAATCTTCCTGACCCAATACCTGATACCTGAAAATTTTTTTATAGTTTTTAAAATTTGCAAACGTATAGTTAATATTAAATTAATGAAATTCTCGTATACATTATATCAGAAATTTTCCTTTAATCCAATATAGATAGTGTTTTTTTATTACAGGTAGATTCACTTTTACTGGAAATTGCACTTGGTTTTGTAAATCTATTAATTACTGAATAGTGAGTAGTGAAAAGTAAGTAAAATCCAATTTTTTTACTTTTCACTTTTCACTCTGAATATTCTGTGATAAATTTTTTTTCCATTTTATATAAAATCACCTGTCATTTTTAAACGCAATTCCAATATAAGTTGGGAAATTATCGATGTTGACTGTATGTTTTTTTAAGGTTAAAATATCTATGGCAGAAAATATTTATATGAAAATGATAAAGTCTTATGTTTCACTGCCTGTTAATTTTCATATTTGCTTGTGACCGCTCCGGTCATTTCGGTTAGAGAGTTAAATATGTCAGGACTGATTGTATGGAACCGTTGAAACCTGTTGAAATAGGCATAGCTAAACTGGATTTAAATAGATTTCCTGCAGCAAGGGAAGAGCTTAAGAATAGATTTAGAAAAAAGGAAAAAAAAATTGTTTCAGAAGACAGTATGCAGCAGGAAGAACAGTCTTCAGAACAACCTGAAGAACAGTATGATGAACTTTATAAAACAGAAAAAGATTCTTTTGTTTTTCATTCAAAATCTTCCCTTGTGTTTACTCCTTTAGAAGAAGAAGTTTCGGAAATATTTAAACCTCTTCTTAAAAAACCTGTAATGTCGGAACTTGTTGAATTTCAACCGAGAACTGTAAATAATTTGAATAATCTGTTTCTTTTTAAATTAATGTATTATCTCTGTGAAGAACTTCAGATTAAAGAAAGTCATTCTATTTCTTCTATAATGAATTATTTTTATTATCTGGCTTTATTTCAGGTTTTTCTGTCTCATAATCTTTATTCTCCTCCGGCAAAACCATTAATAATTTCAGAAAAATATTTCTCCAGACCTGTCGGTTTTCTGGAAGAAGGTATACATAAAATAGATTTAAAACCTGTGATGAAGCTAAGGGTACAGATTGGCAATTTTTTTGACTCTTAAATTTTGTATGAATCCCTGTTAAATCCTTATTCCATGATAAGTTTACATCAAATATCCTGTATGCTTATAATTTTTACCGCTTGACTTTATTTTCGTACTATGATATTTTCTATTATAATCTAGGAGGAGATCTTCACAGACATATAGAATATCTTTTCTAACGGGGCGTAGCGCAGGTTGGTAGCGCGCATCCTTCGGGAGGATGAGGCCGGAGGTTCAAGTCCTCTCGCCCCGATTATTATTTTAAAGGTATAGGAATTTTCATTTTAAATGTTGCTAAATAAAGCTTTAAATGAAAATTAAGTAGAGTCAGTTTATCTAAATAATTTAAAAAATTAACGGGCCTTTTCCAGGATAGTTTTTCTTTATTTTTTCGAAAAGGTGGAGGTTATATGTCTAATTTTCTTTTATCCTGGGGTAATAGAAGTGAACTTGTAAACGGTGTTCATCCTGTTTTTTTATATTCTCACGATGAATATTTTATTACAGCTGCTGCTTTATTGTTCAATGCAGGCAATCAGGAGAAATGTTTTTTTCTGGGAGACAGCTCTTTTGTAAAGAAGATTAAAGAAAAACTTGACCTCATAAAAATAGAAGAACCGCACGGAGAAGAAGATACTGACGAGATAAAGGAAGAAAAGAAAAGCTCTTTTTCCGCAGAAATTTATCCTCTTGATATTAAAGAACCGGACAGAGTGATTCCGGCTTTTCAGGATATTATTCAGAAGCTTGAAGGTGAAGGTTTTAAAAAAGCCAGAT
Organism: uncultured Synergistia bacterium; assembly: GCA_964431735.1. Lineage (GTDB taxonomy): Bacteria > Vulcanimicrobiota > SpSt-956 > SpSt-956 > JAKJGF01 > CALARM01. Next base: position 44,767 of record CAYSLJ010000004.1, read on the forward strand.
TTATAGTTCAGTCAGACTGGTTGTTTAATAATTCTCCCTCTATAGATAAGATATTATTATATGAAAAAGAGATTTCTTCATTTCTGGATAAAAATGACTCTATTGTAATAGATTGTTATAAATCATCATCTTTATCAGGTTCTGATATGATTAAATTATTTACATGTCATGACGGAATTCTTGTTGAAGGAGAGCCTTCATTCACTTATTTTACAAATTTCAAAGAACTTGCATTGAAGGATATACTCACAGGACTTTATAATGAGAGATACCTTCTTGAAAGAATAAGTGAAGAGATATTCAGGGCAAAAAGATTTAGAAGTTCCTGTTCTCTTATGATGATGAGAATTGAAAAACTGGATGAAGTAAAAACTAACTATGGTCAGGATAAATTCGAGCAGATATGTATAGAGTTTTCTTCTCTCCTTTGTAACAGTTTAAGAAGAGTAGATTTAATAGCTACAGTTAAGAAGGATTGTTTTGTAGTTTTAATGCCTGAAACCAGTAAAAAACGTGCGGTTATGATTGGTGAAAGAATACAGAAGGTTTTTGAACAGAAATTACTGGCAATGGAAGCTTATGCTGACACAAATATGTTTTTGAAAACCGGTATTTCTAACTTCCCTCTTGACACAAGAGATGCTGAAGAATTAACTGTCCTGGCAGAGGAAGCTTTATCTGATGCTATGAATGAAGCAGGACACAGAACATGCCTGGCTCATAGAGATAATGACTGGTTCCCTCCATTGGATTAGGTGCAGGGAGATTTCTCTATGTCACTGAATGATAATGAACTTGTAGACAGGTGTTTAAAAGGTGACCAGACAGCATGGAGTGAATTTTATTCACTCTATCATAATCGTATAAAACAGATCGTTTCCTGGAGGAAATGGAGTTTTACCGATGGTGTTATAGAAGAAATAGTACAGGATGTTTTTCTGGATTTAATAAAAGGGTTGAAAGCCTTTAAAGGCGAATCAACCCTTTTGACTTATATACAGAGAATTACAAAGAATAAGTGTATATCGGCCCTGAGAAAGGAAACTACTGTAAAGAGAAAATGTGATAAAGACAGTATTTCCTATGAAGATGTTGAATATAAATCCACGTCCGACCTGAATAAGCCACTGTGCCCCGCCAGTTTCGGTAAACCGGAAGAAACCTTTTTAAAACTGGAAGAAGCCAGGGTTGTTCGAGCATCTCTCGAACAGCTTTCATCCAAATGCAGAGAAATAGTCATGATGAGATACTGTAATGAAATGTCTTATGAAGAAATAGGTGAACGTCTGTCAATTCCCGGCGGAACTGTATGTTCCCGTTTAAAAAGGTGTCTCCTCAGACTGTCAGAGATTTACAGTGAAATGTCTTCAGGATTTAATGTTAAAAGATAAATTTTTCCATGAAAATTTATAAAAAAAAGAAAAAAAGGAAGTTTTTTTCTTTTTTATCGACTATTAGGGTTGAATAACAAAAAAATATATACACTGTAAGATGTTCTGTGTAAACCTGCAATGGAATAAGGCTTTAACCGGTGAATACATAGAATTTCTGAAACGTCAAAAATTTCAATCCTTTATAAGGGGTGATATTATGGCTGGCATATGTGAGGACATATCTGAAAAAATGATGAAATATATAGACGGACTCGCAGATGAACAGGAGAAAAAGGAAGTAGATGAACATCTGAGAGAATGTAAAGACTGTCAGGAAGAATTTCAACTGTTGCAAAAAGTTTCGCCTGACATGAAAAATCTTTCCCTTTTGACTAAAACCTGTCCGTCTCCGGAATTACTTGTAAGATTTTCCGAACAGGACGTAACATTTAATGAAGGAAAAGAAGTGAGGGCCCATCTGGAAAATTGTTCTTCCTGCAGAGATGAAGTAACACTTTTATTCGAATTAAATCAGGAACTTTCCCTGGAGCCTTTTGCAGAGATATACAAAAAGGAAACTATTCCTGCATGTCTTAAATCTCTTGTTGAAGAGACCTATCATCCCCCTCAGAAACTTGCCAGAAACTGGAACTTTGGAGATTTTCTGTCATCGTTCTTCGGTAGAAAAAAGCTTGTCTCGGCTATGGCTACATGTTCTATAGCTATTTTTATGGCTTTAAACGGTGTTTTTCAGCTTGAACCGACTTTCCTTTCCCCCGGTCAGCAGGATATGAGTGTTAAACAGGTTCCTGCTCCTGTCGGCGCAGTAATGACCAGTGAAAAACTTAGTTCAGACTCTGCAAAAAAGGAAAGTAATTCTCTCTTTGCAGATGAAAGTGTATCGAGAATTACTGTGTCAGGTGAAAGTAAAATTCTCCGCTCAAATGAACTTTATGCCCAGAGAGCTCCCGGTATGTCACCTTTAGAATATAGTATTTCTCAGATGGACGGCGTAAGAATTGCCTCTGTAATATCCAATAATAAAGAGGTTTCCGTTCAGGTTGATTTAGATCCGTCTTATTCCATTACATCCACCCAGATTTGCCGTATAATAGCACTTGTGTCAAAAGACTTGAATGTTCCTTCGGAACGTATAGTCATTTATGATAACAGAGGTCTTGTTCTATCTGATAATATAAAAGCCCGGCAGAAGAATGAATATGCAGATTTGACCGAACAGCAGAGACTTGAACGGCATAATTTCGAAGAAGTCCTTACAAAGAATGCTCAGAATGTTCTGGATAAGGAACTTGGGCCGGGAAAAGCTGTTGTTTTTGTAAGCAGTAATATAAATTTTACAGTTAATGAGCCTCTGTCTATTCCGGGAAGAACGGTTGTCGTTAACGAAGGAGATAAGGGATATGCTATGGCTCCTGCTCTGGAGGAAGAAAAAAGTAATATTTCAACTGATACTATAGATGCAGATAAAAAAGACAGACCATATTTTTCTAAAGGTAAAGATTTAAGTAACAGGAAGGATTTGAATGTAACAGTTTATCCTCCCGGTACTATTAATAAACTCGATGTTCAGGTGACACTTAATGATACGGAATATAATCAGGAAATTGTGAAAAATATTGTTTCAAACACTGTCGGTCTGGAGCAGGGAAGGGATAAAATAACTATAGTCAACAGGAATTTCAAAAATATGGCAGAAGCAGGATCTTCCAATATAAGTTCCCCTGCACCTGTAGTATCTGCTGAAAATTCCCCCTATGGGGCACAACATGGTCATACAAAATTCTTCGGTGTTGTTTCTTTAATACTGGCTGCCATATTCCTGGTTCTATCGGTAAGGATTATTGCAGGAAAATAAAATAGAGCAGGTTGTATTAAAATAATAACCTTGATTGAACCCGTCACGACTGTCCATTGTCCGGGTTCAATGTTTCATAGATCTGTTAATTTCCTCTGACAGTTCTGTTAGTTTTTTCTGCTGCAACGGCCCTGCTGAAGCAAGGGCAGTAAATGTATATTGCAGTGCCAGATTCAGTTGATCATGTGCTTTGATTTTATATTTAGGGCTTTTACTGTAAGCCAGACCCAGATAATAATTTGCCTGAGGATAATAAGGTGATTGTTTTACCACATATTCTTCAATTTTAATTGCTTCTTCCCAGTTACCGAGTTTATAATAACAGTAGCCCAGAAGTGAAAGTATTTCTATGTTGTTTTCATCCAGTTTTCTTCCTTCGTCAAGTGCCTTGAAAGCCGAAGGATAATCTTTTGTTTCCATATATAGTTTCCCCAGTGCCAGTCTTGTCCTTACAGCTTTTTTATCCAGAGACAGAGATTTTTTCAGAAATTCCATAGCCTTTTCAGTATCCCTCTGTTCCAGATAGACTTCACCTTTTTTTCTTATTAAATCTGCTGAATGACTGTCGATTTTTAACCCTCTGTCATAGGCATTCAGAGCCTCTGTGAAAAGCATTTGCTGTGTAAAAGTATCACCGAGATTTATATAATAAACCACTTCTTTCGGGTTTATCTTGATTGCTTTTTCATAATAATTTGTTGCATTAGTAATTTCTTTTTTCTGGTAATAGAGATCACCGAGGATTTTATAGAAAGAACTGTTGTTCCCGTCTACTTTGAGAGCTGCTTCACAGGTTTTAACAGCTTCATCTATAGAGCCTTTATTTCTGTATATATCTATGAGCAGTCTGTAACTTTCGAAATAGGAAGGCTCTATTGATATGGATTTTTTGAGAGAGCCAATGGCTTTTTCATCTTCTCCGTATTTCATATATGCTTTTGCAAGATTAAAAAAAGCCTGACGATTTCGGGGATTATTTTCTGCGGCTTTTATATATTCCTCAAGGGAACTGTCTGGCATGTTGAGCCTGTCATAACATGCTATGAGATTTTCTCTGGCCTGTGTCATGTTTTTATTCAGTGCAAGGGATTTCCTGTAGTATTCTATTGCTTTCTCTGTTTCACCTCTGTAATCGTACATGGCACCGAGATTGTAATACAGTGTAGGGCTGTCAGGATTAAGCTGACTTGCCCTCTCATACTGTGCAAGTGCTCCCGCCATATCTCCGCCTTTAAACAGAGTCCATGCATATTCTTCTACTGCTTTCCAGTTCTGAGGGTCCAGGTTAATTACTATTTTGTAAGTTTCCTGAGATCTTTTAATCTGATTTATACTCATATAGACACGGGCAAGTTCAAGATAGGGCTTCGGACTTCTCGGTTCTATCTCGATTGCTCTTTTATATTCTCTTTCTGCCCAGTCAGGTTTCCCCTGAAGTTTATATAATTCTCCTATTGATATATATACATCCAGGGCATCAGGTTTTACCATTATAGCCTGTCTGTAATTATTTTCTGCCATAGTATATTCTTTCTTCGCCGCATAAACTTTTCCCAGATAATAACAGGCTTCGAAATTTTGTGGAGCTGCCTGCAATATTTCTTTATATATTTTCTCCGCTTCATCAAGTTTTCCCATCATCTGACATGCATAACCCAGGGAAAGTTTTATTTCCATGTTGTTTCTATCCAGTTTCAGAGCTTCTAATAATTCTTCTGCCGCCCCTGCCCAGTTTTGCTCTTTTATATATTCTTTGCCTGCTGCTATATGATCTGAAAGTTCATTTGAATAAGCCGGTCCGGCAAATAATATCATCATATATATTATCATATATATTATCTTTAACATAATTATCATTCCTTTCATGCTATTTTTATCCCATGTGACGGGAAAATATTATATCATAATTTATAGTGTATTTCATAATTTATTATAATTTAAGAGTATAGGAATTTTTATTCTGATTGAACTATTATATGGTTGAGAGTTCAGGGTTGATTTCAATTCTCAACCTTCAACCATCAACTTTAAACAACTCGCCTGCAGGGCGTTAAGTTCATCGGTCTTGACGGGTAAGAGTAACAATATAAATAGATTTTTACCATAAAGGTCTTAACTTTGATAACAATTCATGTTAAAATATAATATATAAGATACTATACTTTTGCAGATTTTAAAAACTATAAAAAAATAATCCATTCAATTTTTAGGTGTCAGGTGTTGTGTGTTGGGTCAGGAAGATTAAAAACCAGAATTCGGAACCCGAACTTATTTAACTATAAAGTCAGTAAAAACAAGGAACTTATGAAAAAGTGCAAAACTATAGATATAAGGCAAGCGTTCAGCTATCAGCAGTCAGCTTTTACAGGAATTACATAATAAATGTCGTTAAATATTTTTTCAGACTGATTTACACAGTCAGGCTTTGTAAGTTTTAGCTGATAGCTGATAGCTAACTGCTGAGCGCTTACGATATAAGATAATCTCTTTTATTGATGGAGGTTGAGAGGAAATAGATAAATCTATAAATGATTTAAAAGTAGCTTTGAAATTTAAACCGGGAGCTTTTGAGGAGAAAATTCGTTACGAAACTACAGGTAAGATTACCAGAAAGGTTAATTTTCCTGTTCCTCAAATAGCTGAATCTACCTTTATTGCAACAATTGTACTGGAACTTGTGAATGTACTCGATGAAGGGGTAATGGAATTAAGCTTTTTAAACGAAAAAGCTACCTATATAGTTGCCGGAAATATTAAGGAAGTTCCGTTTAACGGAGCATGCGGCAGGGTAAGTCTCAGTCAGGACGGAGAAATAACATTCCTGGAAGGAGAACCTGTAAAAACCGGTATAAAGGGCACATTGATATTTCCTCAACGATTTCTATCAATAGGCGATTCATGGGAAAATTCTATGACCATGGAATTGCCTTATTTTGCAGAACCCATTGATTTTATAGTCCGTTCCAGTCTTGAAAAATTTGAACTCTACGGAGAAGAGAAGATCTGTGCAGTTATAAATAATATTCTCTATCCTATTGAAGAAGCAAAAGCAGGGAAGTTTCAGGGTAAGGAAATAATTTATTTTGATTATGAACTTGGAAGAATGATAAAATCAATTTTAAAGATGAGGATTGTGTCGAATATTTTCGGTATTACCTTTGAACTTCAGGTAAATACCGCCAGTATATGAGACTATATTTTTGAGTTTATGAGAGAAGGGAATCTTACCGGTATGGGGGAGAAGATACACGAACACTTTAATGAAGAATTGATTTATATAACCGGAGAAATTACAACTGCTATTTCCTCCAACCTTTCCAGTGATACAGGGAAAATATTTACAGTTTTTCTTGCTACAATTGAACGATTTATATCTTTTCATCATGCCTGTATTGCATTGATTGGAAATAACGGCGGGAGAGTAAAACTGCTACTTTCCAATGAATATAAAGAAATTAAATTTGACAGCAGTATATATATTCCACCTGAAGGCACTGTCAGCGGATGGGTAATTTCAAATAAAAAGCCTTTTTTTGCAGGAGAACTGAAAAGAGATATTTTTCCTGCAAGTGCAGTTATGGAAAGTTCCAGGAATCAGAATTCATGCATAGCAGTTCCCGTTTATTCAAATAATAATTTTATAGGTTCTTTTACATTATGGAATGAGGAAAAAAATAAGTACAGAGAAAAAGATCTCTTAATACTGGAGTATTTATCAGGTTTTCTTTCTATTGCAATAGAAAGTTCCAGACTCTACAGGGAAGCAAAAGAGAGTGAAGCTGAACTGGCTGCTCTGGTTCAAATTGGCGAAACACTGTCTTCTACTATGGACCTTGATGTATTAAGTAGAACTGTAATAGAAGAACTTGACAGGGTAATTTCCTTCCCTTATGCAGGTCTTTATCTTTATGATGAAGACAGCGGTAATCTTACCCTTGTCGATGCAAAGGGAGTTGAGGGAGAAGAACGGAGAATAAGTCAGGAAGAATTAATGAACCGTCATCCCGGGTGGGTTATAAAGAATAAAGCCACTCTCCATGTAAATAATGTCTCCTGTGATGAAAGAGTTCGTTTTCCCGTTACTTCTGATTATGAAATCCCTTCGTCACTCTGTTATGTCCCCATGTTATATCAGGGTAAGTGTTATGGCATAATTGGTCTTGCAGGTATGAAGAAAAATTATTTCACCGCCGATCATGTAAGACTTGTTACTGCCGTGGCAAAACAGGTTGCCATTGCTTTTTCCCGGGCCCATCTGTATCAAAAAGAAAAAGAAATGGTCTGTAAATTACAGGATGCAAATAAACTTAAAGATGAATATATTGCCAATGTAAGCCATGAATTAAGAACCCCTCTTACTGCAATTATCGGATTTTCCTATCTTCTTAAAGGAGGTCGTCTTGGATCTATTTCTCCTGTACAACTGGAATTAATTGAAGATATACTTACCAGTTCGCAAAATATGTTACATTTAGTCGAAGATCTTCTGGATCTGTCAAAACTTCAGGCAAAAAAGATAAATTTGAATAAGAAAGAGACAGATCTCAAGGTTATCGTACAGGAAGTTATAACAACTGCCAGGGTAATGGCAGAACAGGTGGATGTAAGTCTGGAAAGTTATGTTGATAAAACCTTTCCTCTCTTATTTGTCGATCCTGACAGATTGAGACAGGTAATATTAAATCTTGTGACAAATGCCATTAAATTTAATAAAGAAGGCGGTTATGTCAGGATTTATCTGAAAGATGAAGCAGAATGTCTGCTTATAAAGGTTTCCGATTCTGGTATCGGTATTAAGCCGGAAGATCAGTCTGCTGTTTTTGAACAGTTTCGCCAGGTAGAAGGGAGCGGAACAAGAAGGTTCAGGGGGACAGGGCTAGGGCTTTCCATCTCCAGACAGTTGATTGAACTTCATGGCGGTAGTATTTTACTTGACAGTGAGGTGGGAAGAGGTAGCACTTTTACTATTGTACTGCCAAAAGATCAGGTAAATATAAAAGAACATACAGATAATGTATCTTCCATTGATATGGCCGGAGAAGAGAGTATTATAGAGGATAAAATGGAAGAAAAAGAGAAAAAAACTGTATTGCTGATAGAAGATGATAAATCCATAAGGAAAATGGTAGAGTTTTTATTTAAAGATGAATTCAAGTTTATATTTGCAAGAGATGGTATTGAAGGTCTCGGACAGACCCTGAGACATATGCCTGATCTCATACTTATGGATCTGGCTCTTCCCAATATGGACGGATATGAAACTACAAAGATTATAAAATCTATTGAAAGAACAAATAATATACCAATAATAGCTTTCACTGCAAGGATTACGGAAGAGGATATGGATAAAGCTGCCCTCTGTTCTTTTGATAAGATAATAAACAAACCTTTCGATCCCACCAGACTGGTAGGTGAAATAAAAGAATTTTTATCTAAAAGGAGCCATGTTTAAAAAGAAGATAATAAAGGTTGCATTAAAAAATGACAGGTGATTTTCCATTTTATATAAAATCACCTGTCATTTTTAAACATAATAAGATTGACTTTTTGACTGAGATAACTTATACTGAAGTAATAATTCAGACTTATATGAACAGATTTACCTTTATAACAGTAATTTTAATATTATTCTTCCTGTTTCCCTGTGTGATACAGGCCGGAGAACCTGTATCTGTAAAAGGAACTATAGTGAAGATTGACGTTTCAGGGATGATACTTAAAAAAGCAGATGCCAGAGAGATCAACTTTCACCTTTCTGATAAAACTATTTTTGTAAAAGAAAACCTGAGCTGTACTGTCGATGATTTTATTCTTGGCGATAGTGTGTATTGTTTTTACGATCCTTCTGTTTCATCTAAAGAATTACTTGCTTTAGTAGATAGTAAAAGCGGAGACTCTATGTCCGGTGAAACAAACAGTAACTGGCTATTACTCCTTCAAAAAGCTTTTTACGGAGAAAAGGAATCTTTAAGAGGAACTGTAAAAAAGATTATAAAAGGAGAGTCTATAGTAAGAATTCTCACTGAAAATAATCAAGAAGAAGAGTTATATATAATGAAGGATCTTTTATTCTTTGATCAAAACCGTCTCATGGACTTTTCATGGGAGAGATTAAAAAAAGGAATTATTCTGGAAGTTATTGCCTACAGGAAAGATAAAAGATTGAATGTTTTTTACGTAGAACTCTGTGGTAGTGTAAAGAATAACAGGGTCACCAGTAAATTCGGTACTTTTACCGGTGAAATATCCTGGGTAGACCTTAAAAATCAGATAGTTGAAATAAAAAATTCTGGAGCAAAAAAAATGAAATTTAAAATTACAGGTGATACAGTACTTTTTAACTGGGATATATGTGAACATATAGAATTCAAAGATTTACTTAAAGGACAGAAAGTAAAAATAGAAAGTATTATTTCACTGAATAATACAGGTGAGGCTATTATTTTAGAAGTTGGCGATCAGGAGCTTTATTATTAATAGCTATTGATATTCTTAAAATAAAAGTCAGAACGATAAAAACTGATAGGAATGGAGGTGTGTGAAGGAATGGCACTTCTTAAAGAAGAAAAACAGACAATAATCGATGAGTATAAGAAGCATGAGAGAGATACCGGATCTGCAGATGTTCAGATAGCTTTGCTTACAAAACAGATAAACAAGCTGACAGAACATCTGACAAGTTTTAAGAAAGATCATCATTCTCGCAGAGGTCTTCTTATGAAGGTTGGTCGCAGAAGAAGACTGTTAAATTATCTCAAAAACGTTGATCTGGAGAAATACCGCGGTCTCATAAAGAAGTTAGGATTGAGAAAATAAAATAAGAGCTGGTATAGTTTTACTGAGTTTTCAATCTGATTACTTTACCTGTACCAGCTTTGTTTTTACTGACCTGAGCATAAGATAAAATTATTTTAAGGTAGTTTATTTAAATAATTTAAGGGTATAGGAATTTTCATTTTTAATGGCGTAAAGTAAAGCTTTAGATGAAGATTAAGTAGAAGCAGTTTATCTAAATAATTTATTGAATATTATTATAGAGAATAAAAATTTAAGAAGGAGGTAAACCTGGCTTGTTTTCCTTCCTTATTTTCTGTTTTGCAGGAAAAGGGATTAATTTGATAATCAGTCTATTGCCGGCGATTTGATATGAAGCCAGGTTTTAATTAAAGGTCAATTATGGTAGAAGAAATTGGAAATGAAGGACAGAAGGTACAGGAAACAACTGAACATATTGAAATAAAAAAAGAACTTCAGATAGAAGAAGTAGTAAATGGTAATGAAATACTGGTTGAAGCAAAGATTGCAGGCAGAAGTCTCATGTTGCAGACAGGAACTCTGGCCAAACAGGCAAATGGCGCTGTTGTTGTAAGATACGATGACAGTTTGATCCTTGCCACAAGTGTTGCATCAGATAAACCTAAAGAAGGAATAGATTTTTTCCCTCTCACAGTTAATTATGAAGCAAAATTATATGCCGCAGGAAAGATACCGGGCGGATTTTTTAAACGTGAAGGAAAACCGAGCGAAGATTCTATTCTTGCCTGCCGTTTGATTGACAGGCCCATAAGGCCTCTTTTCCCTGAAGGGCTCAGAAATGAAGTTCAAATTGTTACTCTTGTACTCTCAAGAGATGCAAATGAACCGGATATTGTTGCTTTAATAGCAGCATCGGCTGCCCTGTGTGTTTCCGATATACCTTTTTACGGTCCTGTCGGAGGAGTAAGGATTGGTCTTATAGATAATGAACTGATAATCAATCCTACAAGTGAACAACTCCTGAAAAGTGACCTTGATCTGGTAGTGTCAGGTACTAGAGATGCCATAACAATGGTTGAAGCCAGATCAAATGAGGTATCGGAAGAAACTATAATAAATGCTATAGAAAAAGCCCATGAAGTTATAAAAGATATAGTAAAATTACAGGAACGTCTTATGGAATTAGCAGGTAAACCTAAAGCTGAATTCCCGCTTTTTCAACACAATAAAACCCTTGAAAAATTAATGAGAGAACATTTCTGTCAGGAACTTCTGGAATCTATGCAGATCAAGAAAAAACAGGAAAGGCTCAATGCCATAGATAAGATTAAACCGGAAAGACTTATACCTGTTGTAGAACAATTTCCTGATGAAGAAGAACGTAAAACATTACTTGAACTGCTGACAGCAGAAAAACCACTTGATTTTAATATGATCCTGGATATATTAAAAGAAGAACAGCTCAGGGAACTTGTTTTAGATGAAGGTAAACGTCCTGATGGACGTGGTTTTGATGAAATAAGACCTCTTGATATAAAGGTCGGTCTTCTGCCCAGAACACATGGGACAGGACTGTTTACCAGAGGTGAAACTCAGGTAATGACAGTACTCACACTCGGTACTATAAGTGAAGTTCAGATAATAGATGACCTTCGTCTTGAAGAATCCAAGAAGTTTATGCATCAATATAATTTCCTGCCATTCTGTGTCGGTGAAACAGGGGGCATGAGGGGCCCGGGCCGCAGAGAAATAGGGCATGGCGCTCTTGCAGAAAAAGCTCTTACATGTGTAATACCTTCAGAAGAAGATTTTCCCTATACTATTCGTCTGGTATCAGAAGTACTTGAATCAAACGGTTCTTCTTCTATGGCTAGTGTGTGTGGAAGTACTCTTGCTCTTATGGACGGCGGTGTACCGATTAAAGCACCTGTGGCAGGTATAGCCATGGGACTTATTACAGGTACTGATAAAAATGTCATATTAACCGATATTCAGGGTTTTGAAGATGCTTTTGGTGAAATGGATTTCAAGGTTGCAGGTACAAGAGAAGGCATTACTGCTTTACAGATGGATATAAAAATTCGCGGTATCTCCAGAGAACTTATGAATCAGGCTTTAGGTAAAGCTAAAAAAGCAAGATTATTTATACTTGATTTTATACACAGTGCAATGCCTGCTACAAGAGAAGATCTCTCTCCTTATGCTCCAAGGGTCATCAGTATGTCAATACATCCGGATAAAATCAGAGAGATTATTGGCCCCGGCGGTAAGATGATAAATAAGATTATAGCAGAAACAGGAGCCAAGATTGACCTTGAAGATGACGGCAGAGTCTTTATTTCGTCTCCCGATAAGGAAGCTGGGCTTAAAGCCAGAGCTATGATAGAAAATATTATTAAAGATGTAGTAGTGGGAGAAGAATATAAAGGTAAAGTTGTTAAGATTGCATCTTTTGGCGCTTTTGTTGAGATTGCTCCCGGTAAAGAAGGATTATTACATATTTCTAAACTGTCTTCTAAAAGAGGTGCCAGAACTGAGGATGTTGTTTCAGTAGGCCAGGAGATTGAAGTAAAGATTGCAGAAATAGATTACCAGGGAAAGATAAATCTCGATCTTAAAAACGGCATGCCTAAAAGCAGTTATAGCTCTCAGTCCAGACCATCAAGACCAAGAGATAACTCAAGAGGGATGGATAGAGACAGAGATAGAGAGAGGGATAGAGACAGAAGCAGAAGCAGAGGCCCTGTCAGGGATTCTTCCGGAAGAGGAGACGACAGGTTTGGCAGTGGTTCTATAAGAAATCGCTATAGATAGTAACTGTTTTTACTGGTGTTTGTACCGTTCTGAAAGCAAAGGAAAGAACGGTAATGCCGGAACTGATATAACTACTGACAGAAAGTTTGTACCATTCCGAAAGTAAAGGAAAGACCGGAGGAAATTAGAGAATGTAATATGTTTTGTGTAAACTGACTGTGGAACGAAATGTTTACAGAGGTTTACACAAAATGTATGGCATATCCGAATATTGAAAGGTTCTACTGGTTTGTATTATAAGGAAATTTTACCAAATGGTATGGTAGTAATTACAGAGGAGGCTCCTCTGTTTATGTCAGCATCTATCGGAATATCACTTAATACTGGCAGTCGCTATGAAGAACCTGCACAGGCAGGTGTGTCTCATTTTATCGAGCATATTCTGTTTAAAGGCACTCATCGGCGTACTGCCAGGGAAATTTCTGCTGCCATAGATGCAGTAGGCGGTATTCTCAATGCTTCATGCGGTAAAGAATTTACATGTTTTTATGCAAAAGTGGTAGATAAAGATTTGCCTCTTGCCCTGGATGTCCTTATGGATATGCTGCTCAATTCGCTCTTTAATTCTGCCGATATAGAGAAAGAAAGAACAGTCATTCTGGAAGAAATAAAATCTATTGAAGATTCTCCGGGAGACTATATTTTCGATCTATATCTGAAGTCAATGCTTAAAAATCATCCTCTTGCCATTATGACTTCAGGTGACAGAGATTCTGTGGTTAAGCTTGGTAGAAATGAAATACTGTCATATTTTGAACGGAATTATGTTCCATCTAATATTGTCATTTCCGTGGCAGGTAATATAAAACATGAAGATGTTTTAAAGCTTTTAAGAGGTTATGTAACAGATTTTAAAGGTACTGAAAAGGAGACTCATCTGGATGTACCTGTATTTACTCATACTGTAGATGTGACGTTCAGAGACTGCGGGCAGGTCCATCTTTCTATGGGATATCCCGGTATATCTGTAAAAGATGAAAGGAGATATACAGGAATTATTCTGGATAATATACTCGGCGGAACGGCAAGTTCAAGGCTTTTTCAGAAAATACGTGAAGACCTTGGGCTTGCATACAGTGTTTATTCTTTTCAATATAATTTCCTGGATTCAGGGCTTTTCTCTTTTTATGCAGGCACTTCAGCAGAACATATTAAAGATGTTATAAATCTTATCCTTACAGAGATCGACAGGTTCTGTGAATACGGTATTACAGATGAAGATCTGAAAATTGCCAAAAACTATGTCAACGGAGGGATGCTCCTGGGACTTGAAAGTACAAGTAACCGCATGTTTCGTATAGCAAAATCGGAACTGGTCCATAAACGTATTATTCCTGTAGAAGAAATCCTGGAAAAAATAAATCTTGTTTCCAGAGATGATGTTTTATCACTGGCCCGTTCTATATTTAACAGAGACAGACTTTCCATATGCCTTCTCGGCCCGGTGGATAATAATGTGAATTTTTCTGAGTTTATGGCATAGTACCGTAGGAAATTTAACCACTTTTATAAGATGCTCTTCGTTAAAAGTGAGTGGTGATTAGTGAGTGGTGAGTAAAAGCTCCACTTCACTACTCACTGCTCACTACTCACTGATTTTTATTCTAACAACAACGAATTATGAGAATTGTTTTTCCCGTCACCCGTTGCGATTCTCATATAAAATATTTTTGTGTTACCATAGGAGGTACTTTATGAATCCTGTAAAAATTATACTCACAGGCGGATGCGGACAGATGGGGAAACAACTCATAAAAACGTTCAGTGAAGAACAGAATATAGTATTAACAGGGGTTATAGATAAAAAAAATTCAGGTGTTGATGCAGGTACTGTAGCAGGTATATCTGAGACAGGAGTTAAAATAACAGACAATCTTGAAACAATTCTGAAAAACGCGGATGAGGAAATCATTGTTGATTTTACCTGTCATGAAGCAGCATGTAAACATATAGAAACAGCTCTCTCTCTGGGGTTTCCCGTGGTTTCCGGAACTACCGGTTTCAGTGACAGAGAATTGGAAGATTTTAACAGAGAGGCAAAGGCAAAATCTGTTCCTTTATTTATAGCCCCGAATTTTGCCATAGGAGCAGTATTAATGATAAAATTTGCAGCAACTGCTTCCCGTTATTTCTCTTCAGCAGAGATAATAGAACTTCATCATAACAGAAAAAAGGATGCTCCATCCGGAACATCTATATTAACAGCCAGGGAAATGCTCGGTAATTTTTCTCCTGCCCCTCCTCTGGTAGAAGAAAAAGAGTTACTTCCTTCTGCTCGTGGAGCCGATATGAATGGCATAAGAATACACAGTGTAAGGCTTCCGGGATTTGTAGCCCATCAGGAAGTTCTCTTTGGAGGTAAAGGAGAAGTCCTTACCATAAGACATGACACTACGGGAAGGGAATCCTTTATGCAGGGTGTTATCCTTGCTGTGAAAAAAGTTAAAACTCTGCAACCGGGGCTCACTTTTGGCCTTGATAAATTACTTGAACTTTAAAAGGTGGGATTTTTTTATGAAACTGGTCGTTCAGAAATTCGGTGGAACATCTGTTGCACAGCCTTTATTCCGGGAAAAGGTTGTAGATATGATAATAAAGACAAAAGAAAGAGGTTTTTTCCCTGTAGTCGTTGTATCTGCATTGAGATATGATATGTGTCCTTATTCGACAGATGCACTTTTAAAACTGGCAGAAGATTTTTCTCATATGGACTGCAGAGGGGAAATGGATTTACTTTCATCGTGCGGAGAAACTATTGCATGTCCTCTTGTTTCGATGCATCTTATGAAAATAGGTCACAGTGCAAAATCCTTTACAGGATTTCAGGCAGGTATTATAACAGATGAACAGTTCGGCCATGCTTCTATAAAAAGAATTGAAACTGATATGTTAAAATCATGGATAGATAAAGGGGTAATTCCTGTTGTAGCAGGTTTTCAGGGTATTACAGAGGACGGCAATATAACCACCCTTGGAAGGGGAGGTTCCGATACGACTGCTGTAGCTCTCGGACATGCCTTCAGTGCCGAAAGGGTTGAATTTTATAAGGAAGTTGACGGTATAATGACATCTGATCCTTATATTGTTTCTTCTGCTGTAAAACTGGATGAAATCGGATTTGATGAAATAGGAGAGATGACCTGCTGCGGTTCAAAGGTTCTGGAATCCAGTTCTGTAGAAATGGCCAGACGTTTAAATCTTCCTCTCGTAGTAAAAAATACATTTAATCCGGAAAGCTCAGGTACATATATAGGTGAAAAAACAGATCCGGTGTATTTTACTCACCCCGTCACATCTATAGCCCATATCAGCAATGTTGCCCAGATACACATAGAACTTCCTATAGAAGCAAATGGCGGAAAAATAGAGGAAATATTCAACAGTCTTTCCCATAACAGCATAAGCCTTGATTTTATAGCCCTTAATCCCAATGATCTTCTTTTTATTGTAGATATGAAACAACTGGAGAAAACATCATTTATCCTTGAAGAACTGGGATGTTCCTTCAGGGTTGTACGGAACTGCTCGAAGATTTCCGCAGTGGGAGCCGGTATGAGAGGTATGCCGGGAGTTATGAACAGGGCTTTCAGTGCTTTAAGAAGAGAAGGCATAAAGGTTCTCTGTTCTACTGATTCCCATATAACGATAGCGTTCCTTGTACAGGGACAGGATGAGAAAAAAACCATAAATGCACTTCATAAGGAATTTATTTGTGACGCGTAACGCGTGACTGGTAACACATTAAAGGTTACTGTAAAAATAAGGAGGTGTGATGTGAGTAGTGAATACTGAAATAGTGAGATGACTTTTCACTTTTCACTTTTCACTTTTCACTTTTCATGATATCCATAGACGGATCCTTCTGTGAAGGAGGGGGGCAGATAGTCAGAAATGCCCTGGCTCTTTCAACCATAACAGGCAGAGCTTTTGAAATTACGGATATAAGAAAGGGCAGAAATAAACCGGGCCTCAAGGCCCAGCATGTTCATGCCGTTAAAGCTCTTAAAGAACTCTGTAATGCAACAGTTAAAGGAGACTCTGAAGGTTCTCTGTATCTGTCATATAACCCTTCCGTTATAGAAGGTAAGGACTTGAATGTTTCTATAGGCACTGCAGGTTCGATAACCCTTTTATTGCAGGCTCTCCTCCTTCCATGTCTTTATTCGAATAAAGCTATGGTTATTAATCTCAGAGGAGGAACAGATGTTAAATGGGCAATGCCTTTTGATTATTTTAAACAGGTTTATCTACCTTATTTAAAAGGTTCTGTGAAAGCACAGCTGTTTAAAAGAGGATATTATCCGAAAGGAGGGGGAGAAGTAACCATAGAGATAAATCCTTCCTTCAAAAAGTCACCTTTGGAAGTGACACTCAGAGGAGAACTGATAAATATACATGGCATAGTGAATTCTTCTTCCGAACTGGAAGCAAAATCGGTAGGAAAGAGAATTGCTGAAAGCGCTTTTAATGTTTTAAGAGATAATGGATATAAGGCCAGTATAGATGTTCAATATTCCATTACCAGGTCGACAGGCTGCGGAATAGTTTTATGGGCACAATTTAAAAATGATTCATCATGGCCTGTTATAACAGGTGCCGATAAGCTGGGAGAAAGAGGAGTTACATCCGAAGAAATAGGGAAGAAGGCAGCAAAAAAACTTCTGGAAAGAATCAGATGCAATGCTCCTGTAGACGAGCATCTGGCAGATAATCTCATTATTCTTCTTGCCCTCAGCGGAGGAAAAATAAAGGTAGAAAAAATAAGCAATCATACAAGATCAGCCATATATGTGGCAGAAAAATTTCTTGGGAAAATTTTTGATGTAAATATTGAAGAAAATATTGTATCGGTGAAGAGTGAGTCGTGAGTCGTGAAAAGTGAAGAGTGAGTAGTAGGGGCGAACAGTGTTCGCCCGGTACCCGGTGAAAATACGCATCACGCATCACGCATCACGTATCACGAAACCACCCGTCACGCGTAACGCGTTACGCGTCACGATTATAGCATTACGCATCACAAATTACCCGTCACGATATAAAAGGAGGAAATATATATGATAAACTGGGGTCGTCTTTTTACTGCAATGGTGACACCTTTTAATGAAAAAGGTGAAGTTGATTATACTGTTGCGGGAGAACTGGCGAGAAAACTTGTCAGTGAAGGTTCTGACGGTATAGTGGTAGGAGGAACTACAGGAGAATCTCCTGCACTGAGTGATAAAGAAAAGTTGAAACTTTTCTGTACAGTAAAAGAAGCAGTCGGTAATGTAACAGTTATTGCAGGGACAGGTTCTAACTCTACAGAGCACAGTGTGGAACTTACTAAAGAGGCAGAAAAAACCGGAGTCAACGGAGTTATGGCTGTGGGACCCTATTATAATAAACCAACTCAGAAAGGCTTTATCGGGCATTTTTCTACTATAGCAAAAAATACCTCTTTACCTGTTATAGTCTATAATGTTCCCGGACGAACAGGAAGTAATATTTTACCTGAAACAGTGAAGAAACTTGCTTCTATTGATAATATTGTAGCAGTTAAAGAAGCAAGTGGTGATATTGATCAGATAAGTGAAATAATCAGTATGGTCGGCGATAAATTGCTTGTTTACAGCGGTGATGACAGTAAAACCTTTCCTGTTATGTGTCTCGGAGGTCATGGCGTTATAAGTGTGGTATCCCATCTTGTGGGTAGAGATTTGAGAAAAATGATAGATATGCTGGTATCAGGAAATTTAAATGAAGCAAGAAACCTGCATCATAGCTTAATGCCAATGTTCAAAGGTCTTTTTATGATTACCAGCCCTATCCCTGTTAAAATGGCTCTTAATATGACAGGTTTTAAAGCGGGAGGTTTCAGACTTCCTCTTGTCGAAGCAGATGAAGATATTTTAAATAAATTAAAAACATTGCTTGAAGCATATAATTTACTGAGGTAAGCATAAATAATACGTATATGCTCTCGTGACGCATCACGGGAGGAAAACGTTTATTACGTGCTTATACTCACGTGATTCATTATATAAGGATTTTTGCAGATTTTATAACAAATTTTCCCGTGACGCGTCACGCGTCACGGGGCACTCATAGATAGGAGGCTTTTTCGTGGTACAACCCAAGTTGAAAACCATAGAGAAACCAAGAAAAAAGACTAAAACTAAAACTGATAAAAAGAAAAAGGTTCAGGTGAAAACGTGGCACCTGCCTTCTGAGATAATAACGCTCTGTACCGGTTCTTTTTCTATTTTTATTCTTTTTATTCTCCTTTTTTCAGGCAGGTCTGACCTGGTAGGTGCTCTGGGCATGACCCTGGGTAACGGTTTGAAAAATTTACTGGGACTCGCCAGTTTTTTCCTTGTTCCTCTGTTAACAGGACTTTCAATATTAATCTGGAAGAAAGCTCTTTCATTTAAGTATATTGGAAGTGGCCTCGTATTTTTCCTTACCATTACTATTCTTATGGAATTATGTTCCGATACAGGCGGCAATTTAGGCCATGTTTCTCTGGCCTTTATTTCTACCTATCTCGGTATATACGGCGCAGGTCTTTTCCTGGCTACCATCGCCGTTATATCTTTTATAATTATGACAGGTATGAAATTTGCCAATGTAGTTTCAATTTTCAGAATGATTTATATATCATGTATTCTTATATCCAGAAAAATTATTTCTCTCTTTGACTGGATTTTTTATATGGAAGATGATGAATATGAGGAAGAGGAAATTGAAGAAGAACCTCAGATGGAATTGAAAAAGAAAGAGAAGAACAATTTTCCTACGAGTTTCCAGGAAGCCCTTATTGATGAAAAGCCAGCTGTAGAACTGAAAAAGAAGAAAAATGTTCCTTCTCAGGAAGTCTCTGTTAAGGAAGAACCTCCTATGGAACTGAAAAAGAAGAATTTTCCTGCAGGTTTTCAGGAAGTTCTTATGGACGAAGATTCTGTTCGGGAAGATAAGGAAGAACCGGTTGTAGAAGAAGAACAGGATAATACAGTTGAATTACCTGAAAACGTATTTATAGATGAAGTGCAGTTCCCGGAAAAGCCTTCTCTGGAGGTAATAGAAGAGACTTTTACCAGGGACTCTGCAGAGATACATAAGAACATGATATTGAACAGAGAATACGATACGGTTGCTTCCGATGCAACAGAAAGGAAAGAAGAATTTTCCGATGATTCTTCTCCTGAAACTTATGACGAATCTTCTTCCGTACCTGACGTAATTAAAGAAGAAGAAAATCGTGATGATGAATATATTCCCCGCTTTATATCTGACGAAGAAAAAGAACTTGAACTTCCCGCTCTCTCTATTTTGTTAGATAAAGAACCACCTCCATCCAATGATATACCGGAGGAGAAATCAGGTATAGCAGATCTTCTGGAAGAAACCCTTTCCAGTTTTGGCGTTAAAGCCAGAGTCATTCACCAGGAAATTGGACCATCTATTACCCGTTACGAACTTCAGCCGGCAAAAGGCGTAAGGGTAAATAAAATTACAAGTCTTTCTGATGATATTGCCCTCGCTCTTGCCGCACTGTCTGTAAGGCTTGAAGCTCCCATACCGGGTAAATCCGCTATAGGTATAGAAATACCAAATAAAAACCCCAAAGGGGTATATCTGGGAGAAATACTTTCAAGTGTAGCTTTTCAGAAGAATCCTTCCAAACTTACAATAGGACTCGGTAAAGATATAACGGGAAACGCTATTGTAGGAGATCTTGGGAAAATGCCCCATCTTCTTATAGCGGGAGCTACGGGAGCAGGTAAAAGTGTATGTCTTAATTCGATAGTTGCAAGTATTCTTTTTAAAGCAAGGCCGAATGAAGTGCATTTTGCCATGATAGATCCGAAAAGGGTTGAACTGTCTGTTTATAAGACAATTCCTCATCTGGTATCTATAAACAGGGAACATCGCGTTGTGGTAAACCCTGCAGAAGCATCGGAACTGCTTGACAGTGTAGTAAAAGAAATGGAAGACCGGTACAGACTACTTGCGGAAAACAGGGTGAGAAATATAGCTGAATTTAATGCTCTTAATCCTGCCAGACTGAAATTTCCTGCAGATATGGAAGAAGAAAATGTCAATCTTGTAGGTATAGGAAATAAATTCCCCATGCCCTATATAGTTGTCATCATAGACGAACTTGCAGATTTAATGATGGTTGCGCCTGGAGAGGTAGAAAAGAGTATATGCCGTCTCGCCCAGCTCGCAAGAGCCGTAGGTATCCATCTTGTTGTGGCAACACAGAGACCTTCTGTCAATGTTATTACCGGTATTATAAAGGCAAATATTCCTTCCAGAATTTCCTTTGCTGTTTCATCACAGATTGACTCCAGAACCATTCTGGATATGGCGGGAGCAGAGAAACTTATAGGAAAAGGCGATATGCTTTATCTGCCTGCAGGTGCTCTGAAACCTCAAAGGGTTCAGGGTGCCTATATAAGTCTTGAAGCGATAGAAGAACTTGTTGCTTTCTGGGAAACTCAGAGCCCTCCCGAGAATCTCACTGATTTTAAAGTAGATCTGGAAAAAAAGAAGGATAATACCCAGGAATTTGAGGCTGAAGACGAACTTCTTGAAGAGGCTATTGATATAGTGCTTGCTTCCCGTTCCGCCTCTGTTTCACAGCTTCAGAGAGCTCTCAGAGTCGGTCATGCCAGAGCGGGTAGGCTCATAGATATTATGGAAAAAATCGGTGTAGTCGGGCCATGGGAAGGGAGTAAAACCAGAAAAATCCTGGTGCCAGATAATCCTTTGAAAAGACGCAGAGAATTTGCTATGGAAGATACTGTAGGTGAATGAGTGTTAACAAAAATTTAACATAGAATTTTGCACAGACTGCAGTTTTTATGTTATATTTATATGAGATATGTTTTATTTATGCTCATCATAATAATTCTATTACTTAAGAGGAGTCTTATTAATGAACTCGATTTCAAAGACATCTTTATCTCAATCTGTTGCTGTCAGAGAACGGAAAAAAACTCATAAGAACAATCTTCCGGTAGATAATGTTACTCTCGGAGAAAATCGTTCTTCCCGGATCTCTAATGAAGAGGATTTTATCAGGAAGTTACAGGGAAAGAAATCATCAAAATCATCAATATTAAACGATGCTGCAAGATGTTTCCTTGAAGCTCTTTCTTCAGGAGGGGGACTTTTTTCTCTTACCACTGAAGGCCTTATCATTATGGGAGCTATTTTGAGAGCTGCCCAGGGAAATCTTGCTTCCATCCCTGTAATAATATGTGAGAAATTGTCAGGTAAAGTAAAAGAAAATAAAGGCTTTAAAGCATATAAAATTACCTCTATGGATGAACCTTACGGAACAATTACAGATAAGAAATTATCTGACATTTCTGCTTCCAAATGGCGGGGAGAACCTCTATGGTGCGGAGCGGGACTCTTTGAAGATAATCATTTAATGGCAGTACAGGTAAAGAAAACCGATGGAAGTGATAACCTTAAACTGACAGGTAAGATTGACAGAGATAGAGATGAATTTATAAGGAAATTCTTTGAAACATCGGGAGCTATATATGAAGAAGGTACCTTCGTTACGGAAAAAGTAAATATTTCAAAAGAAGGAAACCTGTCAGAAAATGGCACAACGGAACAGACAGGCAACAGGTTTATCCTGAAACTCCCGTCAGGTATAACAATCAGTTACAGGCCATATGAGAAAGATTATTCCTATATTCATGATGAAAAAATTAATTCCCTTGCCGTTCAGGGAGATATTGAAATATTATCCGGTCAGGGTTGCAATATAAAAAATCTTCTTTCTGAAGTGGGCAAAGCTCTGGGAGTAGAAATAAAAGAACCTCTGAAAGGTGAGATGGAATTTCTTTATCTGAAGAAGAATATTACATCAATGAAACTGGACGGGCCGGATTACAGAGCAATGCTTGAAAAATGGAATAAAGAAGCTGTCCCTGTTGAAACTCAGGTAGTAGCTCTGCTGGCATATCTCAAGAAAGAAACTTCTGCTGACGTATGGAATCTTCCTTCCTATAACTGGGAGCCGGTGCAGGATAAAATTTCCGGTATCCCCGGTGGTAAACCTTACTGGGCAGGAATTAATTCAGATAAATATCTGAATGGAAGTCTGAAGGATTTCAAGCTTGTACACAATAACTACAGTGATAATGAAGTTCAGGCCATTCTGGATATATTCCGCAATACAAAGAGCCTTATTTCTACAAAAGAAAGACAGATGTCTCTCGGTATATCGAGCAGAGGAATTACTTCTGACAGGGATATGGATGTAGGTGCGGGAAATTACACCTTTTTCCATCTTTCAAAATCTTCCAGCAGAGGTTCTCTGGTTCTATCTAACAGACCTATGGAAAGGACAGATACTGTTATTCATAAAGTCGGTAAATTCGGCAAAGTAGGGAAGAAGGATTTTGAAGATCGCATTGCCCTTGATAAAGCACATCTTACACCTGTATATGAAGTAATGGTAAAAGACGGCGTATCTCTTGAGAATTACCTGGAAAAGATAAATGTATCATCTGAAGAAAATAAAGCCCTTCTTATAGAAGGTTTGAAATCTTACGGCATAAATTCTCTAAACGGAAAACCTCTGGAAGAAATCATAGATGTATCTTGTTCTGTTCTTAAACATATTCATAATAAATCGTTACACAGGAAAAAGAATAAAGTGACAGCAGAAACTAAAGACCTTTCCACTGAAGTAATTCAGAGGGATATGAGAGAAACATCAGATATCCCCCTGCAGAACATAGATGAAACATTTATGTCAGCAATAAGTGCTGCCGGCTCTGAAGGTTATTCTTATTTTACTTCGAGCAATCATATAGAAGACGGTACTATTCTTCTGGAACAGAAAAAAGATACTTTTGTCATGAAGATGAAACTAGGTGAGTCCGGTAACAATAATGTCCTTGCTTTCTTTAAAGAAGCAGGTATTTCAGGTGAAAATACGAAAGAAGGATTACACTATACATTTACAGACAGTGACGGACTGGAATATTCATATTATCCCGTAACGGAAAATTATCACTGGAATCGTCCTTCAGAGTTTACAATTATTACACGTAAATTACCGGAAAAGAGTAAAAAACTCCCTGAATGCGTGCCTCCTTATGCACTTCAGGGGCTTATGACAGTTACTGTTAAAGGAAATAACGTTAATTCTGCAGACCTTTCAGATATTATAGAAAAAGCAGGACACACACTTCATATAGATACAACTTCAGCTAAAGAGTCAGATGTGGAACTTACTTTTTTAAGAAAAATGGCTCTTCTATACAGGGCTGTAGATAGAGATACATTGCTGTCGTGTCAGGATATGCCCCGGGAAGAAGAGAGGCAGTATCTTATAGATGTTATCTCTACCCGTACGGGAGTAAATGATATTACTCAACTTTCTTCCTATGACCCTGTACCCGAAATGGGGACTCTTTATAAAAAAGATAGTGGTCCCGTAAAAGGAGGATGGGCTTATTTTGAAGCTCCCCTTCTGGAATTTGAACCTGAATTAAATAATTATTATCCTTTTACCTATTTACATGGCAATCTTAAAGAAATACTTTCTTCCATTCTGGATAAAGAAGGTCTGCTCTGTTCCAGAATGGAAAGAGAAAGACTGGGTGTCAATAAACATGGAGTCGGCGGACTTGACATGTTTTCAGGAGGAGCAGATTATGTTTTTTGCCACCTGGAACAGGATATTCATGCCGGCGATCTGGTTTTTAAATCGGAATTGCTTAACCGTCTGGATCAGATAGGCCACAGAAGTGATCAATGGGGACAGGTTACACCGGAATCAGACCATACAAGAATCATTCCCGGTGATTATCATAAAAATTATATGTATGAAGTTATGTTTAAAAACAGTGTCAACCTTTTTGATTATCTGGAAAGAATAAATGTGCGTTCTGAGAAAGAAAAGGAAGATATTATTAACCTCTTTAAAGAAAAAGGTATTACCTCTTTCGGCGATAAAACCCCTGACGAACTTGTTCAGGTCAAGCCGAAAAAACAGCATTTAAAAGAAGAGATTGTTCATAAATTGAGCTTTTTTAATACCCTCTTTGATATTAAACCTGTCAACAGGGTAGTAAATAAAATTGCTTCTGCTATTGATATAAAATAAGGCTTTTCACCGGGAAACCCCTGTTTGATATCAGTTTATTGTTCCAACAATTTGCCGGAGTTATTTTTCTTAAAGTCCTGAGAGCCTATCCGAAAAGTCGCTCCATACCTTTCCACTTTTATCTGGAGCGGTAATAAGTGTCATGCGTCATGAGAAATTCTATGTATTATTTATGTTCACTACAGTAATTATTTTTAATAATTGTTGTAGGAGAATCAATCTGTGTGGAGAATTAAATTGCTATAGTGGAGTGCTCACTTCAGTAGAGGGTGATGAAATTTGTTTAAATCGGTATCTGTTTTTTTTCTTCTCATATTTATTTTATTATGTTCAGGTTGTATGGAAGAAAAAGATAATTCCAGTAAAACTGTTAAGATAGGACTTGTAACTGATGCGGCAGGACTGGGAGATCAATCGTTTAATGATTCTGCCAATGAAGGCCTTCTTAAAGCTTCCAGAGAATTACCTGTAGAAACACAGGTGGTGGAATCCGGTTCCATGACAGATTACGGCCCCAATCTGAATGCTTTTGCAGATCTCGGTTATAATCTTATATTTTCCATAGGTTTTCTCACCAAAGATGCCCTTACTGAATCGGCAGAACTCTATCCTACCACTCATTTTGGTATTATCGATGAAGTAGTAGACAGGCCGAATGTTATATCCTGTACCTTTAAAGAAGAAGAAGGTTCTTTTCTTGCAGGGCTTATGGCAGGTTTTATGACAAAAACAGGTTCTGTAGGTTTTCTCGGCGGTATTGACGTGCCTTTAATAAAAAAGTTTCAAACAGGTTATGAAGCAGGTGTAAAACTTGCAAACCCTGATGTAAAAGTAATTGTGAAATATACAGGTGATTTTGAAGACGTATCAAAGGGAAAAGATTTATCTTCAATTTTATACAGCCAGGGAGTGGATATTATTTATCATGCTTCCGGCAAATGCGGTCTTGGTGCCATAGAGGCAGCAAAAAATCAGAAAAAAGAATGTTATGTAATAGGTGTGGACGGAGATCAGGATTCTATAGGTATTGTAAAAGATAATGAAGGTAATATAGTGAGAACAGTTGTTCTTACAAGCATGATGAAACATGTTGACGTGGCTATTTTCGATGTGTCCAAACTGGAAGCTAACGGAGAGTTTATTTCAGGACATCGTGTATACGGACTGAAAGAAGGAGGAGTAAGTCTTACTGAAATGAAATATACCCGTAATAAGATCCCTGAACGTATTCTTGCAAAGATAGAGGAATACAGGGAAAAAGTGATAAATGGAGAAATAGTGGTGCCTGCTACTCAGGAAGAATTAAAGAAATTTGAGGTGAAACATTAGTGAGTAGTGAGTAGTGAGTAGTGAGTAGTGTTTTAAGATTACCAATCGCTCTTTACCCGTTACCCGTTACCGGAAAAAATATGAAAGTTGTTGAAATGAAGGGAATTACTAAAGAATTCCCGGGTATAAAAGCAAATGAAGATGTAAGTTTTCATCTGAATAAAGGTGAAATACTTGCTCTTGCCGGTGAAAACGGTGCAGGAAAAAGCACCCTTATGAATATTCTCTACGGACTTTACCAGCCGGAAAAAGGGCAAATATTTATAAATGAGAAGCCTGTAATCATAAAAGACCCCAATACTGCTATAAGCCTGGGTATAGGTATGGTTCATCAGCATTTTATGCTTGTTCCTCCCCTTACTGTTACGGAAAATATAATTCTCGGTTCTGAACCTGTTAAAGGCGGTATATTTCTGAATATAGAAGAAGCTGCAAAAAAAGTTAAAGATATATCGGATCAGTACGGATTGAAAATAGATCCTTTTGCCAGAATAGAAAATATTTCCGTAGGTATGCAGCAGAGGGTGGAAATTTTAAAGACTCTTTACAGAGGAGCAGAAATTTTGATTCTGGACGAACCTACAGCAGTTCTTACACCTCAGGAAATAAAAGAATTTTTTTCCATTATCAGATTACTTATAGAAAAAGGCAAATCCATAATTATAATAACCCATAAACTTGATGAAGTAAAACAGATTTCCGACAGAATTGTTGTACTCCGCCACGGAAAGATTACGGGTGAAGCTGTTACATCGGAAGTATCTACGGAGAAAATTGCCAGTATGATGGTTGGCCGTGACGTAGTATTTCGCGTAAAAAAAGAAGCGATTGAAACGGGAGGAGTAGTTCTGGATATTCAGGAAGTAAGTGCCGTAGATGACAGAGGACTTCCTGCACTGAACTCCATAAGTTTTAATGTGAGAGCAGGAGAAATTGTAGGTCTTGCAGGTGTTGACGGCAACGGACAGACAGAACTGGTAGAAGTTATAGCAGGCCTCAGAAAAGGTTCGGGACATGTGTTTCTTAAAGGGAAAGACATAATCAATATGGCACCCCGTAAAATAATAGAGTCAGGTCTGGGACATATTCCTGAAGACAGACATAAAAGAGGTCTGGTGTTAAATTTCTCGGTAGCTGAAAATTTTGTTCTTATGGATTATTACAAATCTCCCTTTGCCAGATGGATAAATTTAAGTTATAAAGCCATATATGATTTTGCTGCAAAACTCATAGAAAAATTCGATGTAAGAACGCCGGGAAAAGAAGTTCTTGCCCGTTCTCTTTCAGGAGGGAACCAGCAAAAAATCATTATTGCCAGAGAAATAACAAGGAATCCCGATCTTTTAATAGCTTCACAGCCTACGAGAGGACTTGATGTGGGAGCCATTGAATTTGTCCAGGAAAATCTTCTTGAACAGCGTCGCAACGGTAAGGGCATACTGCTCGTGTCTCTTGAGCTTGAGGAAATTATGAATCTGAGTGATAGAATCCTTGTTATATATGAAGGAAAGATTGTCGGAGAATTATCAGGGGCAGATGCCACACAGGATAAAATAGGAGTTATGATGACAGGAGCGAAAGCTTGATGCGTGATGCGTGTCAGATAGTCCATGTCACTATAGAAAAGATATGAAGAAACAAAAAGGTAACATAATAGATATAATAGTACCGATAATTGCAGTCATAATGGCTCTTGTGGTAGGATCTATCTTTATTGCCATTTCGGGAAAAGGTATAATGCACTCCTATATGGCTCTTTTATACGGTGCTTTTGGCAGTAAATCGAGTATTGCAGAAACACTTGTTAAAACAGTGCCTCTTATTTTCTGCGGACTTTCTGTGGCTTTTGCTTTCAGATGCGGTGTTTTTAATATAGGCGGCGAAGGACAGCTTCTTGTAGGAGCCGTTGCTGCAGCCTATGTGGGATATGCTTTTACTCTTCCTTCTTTCATACATCTTCCTCTGTGTTTTCTTGCAGCCATAATAGCAGGAGGATTATGGGGAGGACTGGCAGGATATTTAAAAGCAAGATTTGGAGCCCATGAAGTTATAACTACTATCATGTTAAATTTTGTGGCATTAAAATTTACGGAATTCCTTGTAAACGGCCCTATGAGGGACCCTGAAGGAGTATCTCCCAAAACTCCCCATGTGCAGGTAACGGCAGAACTTCTTCGTCTGATTGTGAGATTGAATGTTTCCATATTTATTGCTCTTATTGTGGCAGTAGTTATTTATTATCTATTGAACCGCACGACTACAGGATATGAAGTGAGAGCTGTTGGATACAACCCCCTTGCTGCTGAATACGGCGGAATAAATGTAGCAAAAAATGTTGTTCTTGCAATGTTTATAAGCGGTTCTCTCGCAGGTCTGGCAGGATGCTGTGAAGTGCTCGGAGTATTCAGGTATTTTACTCCAGACATATCTGCTGATTACGGATTTCAGGGTATTGCCGTAGCATTACTTGCGCAGAATAATCCCATTGCAGTCATACTTTCTGCACTGCTGTTCGGCTCTTTAAGCAGTGGCGCTACAAAGATGATGGTCCTTGCCAGAACGCCGAAACAGATAGCAAGTATTATTCAGGGGCTGGTTATTATGTTTGTAGCGGCAGATCAACTGGTGAGATATTTTTTACCTAAAATGAAAAAGAAGTGAGTCGTGAGTCGTGATGCGTGAACAGGCGAACCGTGTTCGCCCGGTAGCCGGTGAAAACACGCATCATGTATTACGAAACCACCCGTCACGCGTCACCCGTCACGCGTCACGATATTGAAATGGGGTAAAGAGATTTGATTTTATTAGAACTTATAAGCTGGTCATTAATAACAGTTACGATAACTAAAGCAATTCCTATGATATATGCCGCACTTGGAGGGCTTTTTTCCGAAAGATCAGGAGTCGTAAATATCTGCCTTGAAGGAATAATGCTTACAGGTGCATTCTCTGCCGTTGTTTTTACCCATATTACAGGCAGTCTCTGGATTGGTCTTCTGGGAGCTGTAATTATAGGTTCTCTTATGGGTTTACTTCATGGTGTTTTAAGCATAAAATTTAAAGTCAATCAAATAGTCGGCGGTACTGCAATTAATATATTTGCAGCAGGTGCGACAGAATATTTAATACCTGTAATATACGGTAAGCCCGGCGCTACACCGCCTCTTGCCGTTACGTTTGAAAGGCAGAGTTTCTTTTTAAGTAAATATTTTCTCATATATATGGCTTTTGTCCTGGTAGGGCTTACCCATCTGTTCCTTTACAGAACGTCGTACGGTCTCCGGGTTCGTGCTGTTGGAGAACATCCTAAAGCTGCCGATACGGTAGGAGTAAATGTCTATCTTACAAGATATATCTGTGTTATCATGAGCGGAGCCCTTGCTGCAATAGGAGGAGCTTATCTTTCCATAGGTGAAAGCGGTCTTTTCTCTAAAGGTATGACGGCAAACCGCGGTTTTATCGCTCTTGCAGCTCTCATATTCGGCAAATGGACTCCCTGGGGAACCCTTGGAGCATGTCTGTTTTTTGGCTTCTGTGATAATCTTCAGAGCACTCTTCAGGGTAAGGTACCGATACCATCGGAATTTATGCTCATGATACCCTATGTGCTTACTATTATTGCCATAGCAGGTGTTATAGGCAGATCGAGGCCTCCTGCAGCAAGCGGTGTGCCCTATGATCCCGGTGAAAGGTAGAATATTTAGGGACTGTAAGAAAATAACCCTGGCAAATTGTTAGAACGGTTATCATCCTCGCGTCACGATATAAGACGTAAATATGATTGGGTTATTTCTTGACAACCCCTTAGTGGTGAGTGGTGAGTAATCAGGAAAATTTTATTATTCACTGCTCATTATTTATTAAAGAAAGGAAGAAATAATTTTGGAAAAAAAGAGTAATTACAAATGGTTTGTTCCCGGTGATTTAAACGGATTTTTCGGTCTTATGTTTGATAATATGACAGTTCTGTCATTTCTGGCCGGTATTCTGGTATTCGGTTTTGGTTTCCCTGCCCATATAGTTTATCAAAAGATGTTTCCCGGCACTGCCCTTGGAGTGTTATTCGGCGACCTTATTTATAGCTGGATGGCTATCAGACTGGCAAAGAAAACCGGTAATAATGAAGTCACCGCCATGCCCTTAGGTCTTGATACACCTTCTACCATAGGTATTGCTCTTACAGTTCTCGGCCCATGTTTTCTCTTTATGAAGGGAAAGGGTATGAATGTAGAAGACGCAGCTACCATGACCTGGTATGTAGGAATGGCTACAATGGTGCTTATAGGAGTTTTTAAATTTATCTTTTCGTTTATAGGCGGATGGGTTCAGAAAGCAGTTCCTCAGGCAGGCCTTCTCGGTTCTCTTGCAGGCATAGGTCTTGCCCTTATAGGCTTTGTGCCTCTCGTTGATATATTCGGTCTTCCTGTTGTAGGTATGATAGCCATGGGAATTATTTTATATAATCTCATAGCAAGAATTAAACTTCCTATGAATGTACCCGGCGTTTTTTCTGCAGTATGTGTGGGAACGGTTTTTTACTATATACTCGGTCCGCAGGGGCTGGTGGGATGTACCTACAAAGCGCCGGTAATGGAATTGCATTTTGGTTTTCCTATGCCTACTATGGGCTTTATCTATGGATTAAAAGATGCTCTTACATATCTTCCCATTGCTTTACCTTTTGCAATACTTACAGTAGTGGGAGGCATAAATGTTACAGAAAGTGCCAGAGTGGCAGGAGATGATTTCAGTACAAGAGATATTCTGCTTACAGAAGCCATTGCCACATTACTTGCAGGCATATTCGGAGGTGTTGCCCAGTCCACACCTTATATAGGACAGCCTGCCTATAAAGCTATGGGAAGCAGAGTGGGATATACAATAATTACAGGTCTCTTTATAGGGCTTGGAGGCATATTCGGTTATGTATCATTCATTGTAGAACTTATACCGAGAGCAGTACTTGCTCCTATTTTGATTTTTGTTGCTCTGGAAATAATGGCCCAGGCTTTCATTGCATGTCCTGCAGCCCATGCTCCTGCAGTTGCTTTTGCTTATTTCCCGACTGTGGCAAGACTTCTTGCTATAAAATATTCTACCCCTGATATTGTACCGGTTGAAAAATTTCAGGCCTTACTTTCACATACAGGAGGTAGAGAACTGCCTGAAATACTTGTAACAGTGGCTTTAGGGAACGGATTTATCCTTACTGCCATGTTATGGGGAGCTTTCGTTTCTTTTATGATTGACAGAAAGATACGTCATGCATGTGTCTTTATTTTAATAGCAGCAGCACTTACTTTTTTTGGTATCATCCATTCTGCTATGCCAAACGGAAACATGTATTTACCATGGAATCTTGAAGGTGTGGCAAGAGAAATACCATATCAGTTTACTGCTGCCTATATAGTTCTTGCTGCTATTCTCTTTTTATTTTCTTTTTCAAAAGAAGCTAAAGAGCCGGCAGAGCACGGAAGTCATTCTTAAAACAGGATGAAATAGATAGCTAACAGCTATATGTTTATAGCTGTTAGCTTATTTTTATATTGACTGCTACCTTCCCTTTCGGTGTTGTCTTTATTCCGAAGTGAACTCCACGGCCTGTTTCAGGTTCTACATCTTTATCTGCCAGTTCCGAATAGTGGAAAAAAATATCTTCATTCCCAGATGTAATAAAGCCGAACCCTCTATCTTTTACCAGTGCTTTTATATGACCTGTTTCAGTTCTTTCGATTTTTGGAGCCTCAATTTTTTTATAGTACACAATATGTCTTTTTATTATATGATAGTCCGGCTCTTTATTATCTGTTTCTATACAGTAAAGATAATCTACAAACCATTTCAATCTCCCTTTTATTTCTGTATTATCTTCCATATAAAAATGGATGAGTTCATTATTCTTCTTATATTTGGCCAGCTGAGATTTTTCTTTATTGGTACATTTAGGAACTCCTCTGAAAACCCTGGTTATTTTATCCAGTTCTCCTTCCAGTACTGTATGAGCACATTCATAATATATAATATTATGTATGGGCACTGTAACACTTCCTGTTCCGTCGGGGAGAATAATTTTAATGGCATAATCGTCATACCATCTCATTTTGCCTGTAATAGTTTTACCGTTGGTAAGATGTAATGTGAGAACAGTGTCAGCTATTTTATATTTTGTAAGAAGATTGATAGAGTTATATACAATAAAGGTTTTTGCTTTTTCTTCTTTATTTTTTTCCTCTATTTCAGTCATTAAGCTGACACCTCCTCAAAATAAATAAGTGAAGATTTCTGTATATTATAATCTTTTTCTCCGTCAATACTTCTTATATGATAGATAAGTTTTTCATACCATTCAAGTGTTCCTTTTAATATGATATTATGTTTCATATGAAATGTAAGAGGAGTTTTATTATCTTTTAACTGTTGCATTGCAATTATTTCGGCATTAGCAAGTTCTGGATCTGGCAGTTCCTTTATCTCTTTTTCTGAAGGAGTTTTTCCTTCTACATGTCTGTAATAGATCATCATTAACCTGTTACATATAATATTTTTTCCGTTATCTGTTTCAATACCGACCATAAAATCAGAAAACCATTTTATCTTACCTTTTATGTCTATTTCCTCTATAAAATGTGCTTCTATAGTTGCATTATTATTTTTCAGGTATTGTAGAAGTTTAAGTTCAAGTAACGGATCCGGTCCGGGTTCTCTGACTGGCGTTTTCTTTTCCTGTGGTTTTACATATTTTTTCTTGTCAAATTTTCTGGGACCTTCTTTTCTCTCTTCTTTTTTTAAATCTTTACTGACAGGTCTTTTTTTAAATCCTTCCGGCATTTTATCTTTGAAAGCCGGATTAATCCAAACTTTAGCCATTTATATAGCCCTCCTGCTGTTTATTTTTAATACCGTCTAAATTCTTTCTTTATATTTAATATCCTTCAATAAAGGTAAAGCTTTTTAATGAACGAATAATATAATATTATATAAAAGTGTTCTGTAATATAGTAAACATATTGTTTTTACATTATAATTTTTTTACTGTTTTTTTGTTACTTTCTATATTTTTGCAGATTTTAGAAACTGTAAAAAATAATCCGGGAATTACTGAGGTGAGTATAAATAATGCATATTTTATTCTCGTGACGCGTAACGCGTAACGCGTGACGGGAGGATGCAATTTATTACATGCTCATGCTCAGGTCAGTAAGTCAAAATAACTGTCGTAAATGAGGGTTATTGGTGTTGGATTAAGAAGTTTTAAAACCCAAAACCCGGAAACTGTTTAACTATAAAGCCAGTAAAAACAAGGAAATTATAAAAAGTGCAAAAGTATAGTTATTAATATAATTTGTGTTCTGAGGTGATTTCATGTCAAACATTAAAAAAAGGCTTATACTGGTAGTTCATGGCAGTAGAGATCGTGCATGGTTTTTGCCATTTAAAAAACTGGAACATATGCTTAAAGAAGATCTGGGAGAAAATACTGTTCGTCTTGCCTGTATGCAGTTTGTATCTCCGACTATTGAAGAAACAGGAGAAGAAGCAGTTAAAGATGGGATTTTTAATCTTTCTTTTCTCCCACTCTTTATGTCGACAGGAGGTCATGTAGAAAGGGATATACCATTAAAGATAAAATCTCTTAAAGAGAGATGGCCTGAATTAAATATTGAAATACTTCCTCCCCTTGGGGAACATCCGAAATTTATTCAACTTGTTAGAGAAATCGTTAAAGAGGCATTATGAATACAAAAAGAGTAAGATTGATTAAAGAAGGATGTGAGGATAACAGACCTGTTCTTTACTGGATGAGCCGTGAACAGCGTGTGAGCCATAGCTGGCCTGTGTTATATGCTCAGTCTCTTGCTCTGGATAAAAAAAGTCCTTTTTATGTGGTGTTCTGTCTTGTTTCTGATTTTCTTTATGCCCCTTCACAGGCCTATCGTTTTATGCTTAAAGGTCTTATGGAAGTAGAAAAAACTCTTTTAAAGAACAATATTCCTTTTTATTTACTTTCAGGTAAACCGGAAGAACAGATCCCTGAATTTATAAAAAATTTCAATACAGGCACTCTTGTAACTGATTTTGACCCTCTGAACATCAAGAAAGAGTGGAAAAAATCTGTATGTTATAGAATTAATATTCCCGTTTATGAAGTAGACGGAAGAAATATTGTTCCCTGCTGGATTGCTTCGAAAAAAAGAGAATTCGGTGCTTATACTATAAGGCCTAAGATTTATAGACTCTTACAGGAATTTTTAGATGAATTTCCAGAACTGGAGAAACATCCTTTTCCCGGAGTTATGATAAAAAATGACTGGCCTGTTATTATGAAAAATTTTCATGGACAGTACCGGGAATTTGGCAGGTCGGGAGAAAAAGAAGCATATAACCTGTTCAATTATTTCCTTGCAGAAAAACTATCCTGTTATGCTGAATATAGAAATGATCCGACTGAAGACGGCCTTTCTAATATGTCTCCTTATCTTCATTTCGGCCAGATTTCTTCCCAGAAAATGGCTCTTGACATCTACAGGAACGGCTCTGATCTAAAAAGTAACGCCTCTTTTCTCGAAGAACTTATTGTAAGGCGAGAACTATCAGATAATTTCTGTTTTTATAGTGAACATTATGATTCCTTTGACTCTTTTCCCGAATGGGCAAGAAAAACACTGAATGACCACAGGCATGATAGAAGAGATTATATATATTCCCGTGAAGAATTTGAGACTGCCTGTACACATGATGCTCTCTGGAATGGTGCTCAAAGAGAAATGATAGAAAGAGGTAAAATGCATGGCTACATGAGGATGTACTGGGCAAAAAAGATCCTGGAATGGACTGCTTCTCCTGAAGAAGCTCTTGAAATAGCCATTTATTTAAATGATAAATATGAACTGGATGGAAGGGATACAAACGGGTATACAGGCATTGCCTGGGCCATAGGAGGTCTTCATGACAGAGCATGGGGAGAAAGAAAGGTTTTCGGAAAAGTCCGCTATATGAGTTATAATGGGTGTAAATCTAAATTTAATGTTAAAGCTTATATAAATAAAAAGATGAGATTTTAACAATCTCATCTCTTTATTTATATATTAATAAATATTAATATCTTCTATCGTCTCTGTTAAAACGACCACCGCCACCGCCGCTTCTGAAATTTCTTCCTCCGCCGCCGTTACCGCCCTGTCTTCTTCCGCCGCCCTGTCTTTCTCTTGCTTCGTTTACTATAAGACGTCTTCCGTCGACTTCTTTTTCATTAAGATTTTCTATTGCAGAATTACCTTCTTCATCTGTTCCCATTTCTACAAATGCAAAACCTTTTGAACGGCCTGTGTCTCTGTCAACTATTAATCTGATGGAGTCTACTGCTCCATATTCTGTGAATAATGTCTCAATTGTGCTTTCATCTGTATCATATGACAGATTTCCTACATAAATATTTTTTGCCATAAATAATGGCTCCTTCCTCCAGATTTAACTGGATATTATAATACTTCCGGCTATTTATATCGAAGCTCGTCATAACCGTGAAGTCTTATAATTTCAGGAACCTTCCGGTAAGGAGACTTTCTCATAAACAACTCAACTTTCTTATTATAACACATAAAAAAAAAAAATATAGTCCCTAGCTTACAATTTTTTAAATTTTTTTTTAATTTCCTATTTCAATACCGATTACACTGTATCCCTGACCGAAAATAAATTTTATACCTTCATAGCTTAAATAGACTCCGAAAGTAGAAGGAAGTACCTTTTTTAAATAATTATACTGAGTAGTTTCACTTAATAAAACCTCTGTGCCTTCATAGGCTTTTCTTACGTCTTCAATCCTTGACCCTACTTTTATGTTTTTTCTTGTCTGATAGGAAGGACTTGTTGTTATGACATTGGCCAGAACATAACCGCCGCTGAAATACAGTATGAGGCCCTGAGTCGTATAATAGCAGACTACAGATGAGGCATTTTTATTATCTTCAATTCTTGCCGGATTTCCAAGAGCACTTTTTACCTGTTCAAGAGATACGCCGCCTAGTTGAAAAGGGCCTACTCTGCCTGATTCGATTATATTATCTGCTCCCTGCTGCTGTTCCTGCTGCTGTCCCTGTTGCTGTCCCTGTTGCTGTCCCTGTAAAATTTTGTTTTTATATGACTGGGCAGTTGTATTACCCGGGTCTATAGTTAAAACTTTATCATAACATGTTACTGCTTCATTATATCGTCCCAGAGCATAAAGGGCATTGCCTTTATTGGCCCAGGCTCTTACATTGTTTGCATCCATACCTATAGCAGCATCATAGTATTTAATAGCTTCTGCATATTTTCCCTGAGAATAGAGCTGATTTCCGTATTTAATCCAATCGTCTGCACTTTCAGCTTTTGCAGGTAAGCTATAAGCCATTCCTATTATGAAAATTATAGCAGTTATAATGAATTTTTTTGACATTGTTAACCTCCTGATACATTGAATTTGTTTGTATTATAAATTATAACAGTTTGAATATGTTGAGTCAATCTACTTACTGACCTGAGCATAACTATTGAATTAATAATTTATGGCTGCTATACTCTTTAGATAAAGAGATATTTTACGAGAGGTGACATGTTTATGATAAGACCTGTTATAGTAATATTAACAGTACTGGTATTTATATTTCCTTTACTGGCTTCAGACGATCCTTTATCACATATGAATGCTGCCTGTGAAGCCTATAAACATTATAGACTTGATGTGGCCAGGGAGGAATACGAAAAAGCCCTTTCCATATATCTTTCTGCAGGAGATCTTAACGGAGCCGGTGAGTGTTATTTGAACATGGGAGACGTATATTTTTCTCTCTGTCTTTATGAAAATTCTCTTTCCTCTTACAGTAATGGTTGTGAGATTTTTAAGAAATTATCAAAAAAAGACAGGGAAGCTGTTTCATTGATAAGTAAAAGTCAGGTTTATCTTAATCTCAGACTCTATGAAGAATCGTTAAGAGCCTGTAAAGGTGCTATGTTATTATATGAAGAAAGTTCAGATAAGAAAGGTATGGCTGTCTCTTTATCTCATACCGGTGATATTTACAGTGAACTTGGACTCTACTCAGAGTCTTTAAAATGTTATACAGACAGTCTGTCAATGTTTATTGAATTAAATGATATAGAAAATATAGGCCTTCTTCTATGTAAAACAGGTGAAGATTATATTAAATCAGGTGATAAAGAAAGGGGGCTGAAAAAACTTCAGGAAGCTCTGAATATAGCAAAAAATTCTCCTTCTATAAGTTATGAGCTTTTAATGAGAACAGGCGATATATGTCAGGAATATGGTTATTACGAAGAAGGCCTTTCAAAATATAGAGAAGCAAGAAAAGTAGTTAAAGACATAGGAGACACTGTTAAGGAATATAAAGCTTTACGTGAAATTGCCAGAACCAGTCTCATGAAAGGCGATGACGAAGGATCTCTCGGCATCTATGATAAGGTTATGGTTATTGCAAAAGAGGCAGGTGACAACGGCGGAAGGATAGAAGGACTCTTTAATGTGGCATTACTTTATGATAAGCATGGCCGTACAGATGATTCAATAAAAGCCTATAAAGAATGTCTGGATTTTTATAAATCTTCCGGTAACCCTTTCGGCATAGTAAAAACACTTCAGAACCTCGGTTCTATTTATGAAAAAAGCGGTTCTAATGCACTGGCAGAAGAATGTTACAGGGAATCCATAGAAGAACTTGAGAAGATAAGAGGTGAAATAAGGCTTGAAGAATTTAAGGAATCCTTCAGTGAAAAATTTATGCCCTATTACAGACATATGATTAATTTTTTAATTAAAGAGGGAAAATATAAAGAAGCTTTTTACTATTTGGAAATGGCAAGGGCGCGCTCACTCCTTGATGCCATTACGGGAGCCAGAGTGGATATAAAAAAAGGTGTAAAGCCGGAACTGCTGGAAAAAGATAAAAAACTTCAGTCAGAGATGAATTATCTTCAGTCTGCTCTTATACGGGAAAATTCCCTGTCAAAACCTGATGAAGAATACCTTAAAGAACTTCAGGGAAAACTTCTTAAGACGAGAGAAGATTTTAAATCTCTTCAGCAGGAATTACTTCTGTCGAGTCCTTCCTATTCATTCCTTACAGGCATCAAAAAGCCTCTTACTCCTGACGAATTACAGAAGAAGGTTTTAAGTGACAATCAATTTATTATTGAGTATTTCATAAAGAATGATAAACTGGATGTGTGGGTAATAGGGAAAAATTCTTTTTCCTTTGTAGAAATACCTGTAACAGCCGATGAATTGAATAAAAAAATCGAAGATTTCAGAAAACCTTTTGAAGAATTAAAGGGCAAAGAGAGTGTTTTTATTGATATTTTATCTGAATGCAGTGCAGGAAATTTATCAGAACTTTATGTGAAAATATTTAAACCTGTTATAGAAAAGATATCCATACCTGATAATTCTGAACTCTTTATAGTTCCAGACGGAATACTTTATTATCTGCCCTTTGAGGCACTTGTAACAGAAGAGGGGAAAGAGAGTGATAGTAAAATTACCTTTTCCGGTTTTTCAGTAAATAAATATTTAATTGAAAAATATAATATTTCCTATATACCATCTGCTGCATTGCTGGACTCTTCTTTAAGGGAAAAGAAAGAAAAACCGGGCGGTACCTTTCTTGCTTTCGGAAATCCTGATTTTACCGTTATTCCCGATGTTCGGATTATACCGGGTATGAATAATTTTATCAGGCTTCAGGGAGGAGATAATTATTATTTTACTCCTCTTCCCGGCACGGAGAAACAGGTGAAAAATATATGTGATCTCTTCAAGAAATCAGGCAAATCAGAGGTTTACACAGGCATTAATGCTACTGAAGAGAATGTAAAGAATAAATCTTCCGATTATAAATATCTTCTTTTTGCAACTCATGGATTTTTAGACGAAGAAAATCCCATGTATTCAGGTCTTGTCTTTACCCTTAAAGGAAATAAAGAAGAAGACGGCTTGCTGAGAGCTCTGGAAGTCCTGAATTTGAATTTAAAATCTGATCTTGTAGTCCTGAGTGCCTGTGAAACAGGTCTGGGAAAAATCAGAACAGGGGAGGGTGTTGTAGGTCTTACGAGATCTTTTATGTATGCCGGTTCTCATGCTGTTGTCGTAAGTTTATGGAGTGTTGAAAGTGCCTCTACTGCCAGATTGATGGAAATATTTTATAAAAATCTCATGTCCGGTATGACAAAGGCAGAAGCTTTGAGAAAGGCAAAAATTACTCTTATGAAGGAAACAGAAGTGTTTGAAGGAAAGAAGTTAAGTTATTCTCACCCTTTCTTCTGGGCTCCTTTTGTACTGGTAGGAAAATAATTATATATAGTGAAAAGTGAAAAGAATAAGACATTACTTTACGATTCCGGGGAAAGCCCACGAATTGTATAGTGGGATAGTGGATGGGGCAG
>CAYSLJ010000005.1:0-8678 GCA_964431735.1 uncultured Synergistia bacterium
CCAGGGACAGGTTTTAATATGGGTACTAACTTATTTGGAGCGGTACTTAGGACTGTAAGAAAAATAACTCCGGCAAATTGTTAGAACAATCAGTATCCTCGCGTCACGCGTTACGCGTTACGCGTCACGATACAAATCGTAATTAAGATGTAGTTATTTCCTGACACCTCCTTAGTATCGTAACATGTAAAATGGTATCCGTAAAAAGTTTCTGTCTGGCAGGCTCTGGAGAAGAAAAATTAGTTTTTTATATCGATTAAATATTTGAATCCCGTCCTATAGAAGGAACCATTTCTCTGAATTTTCCGATTAAATCATCAAAAGACTGTTTATTTAAAATACTTTCTATATCCTGTATATCTCTTATCACTCTATCTCTATCCGGAGAAGCTGTTTTTACAGATAGTATTTTAGAATTTGCAGTTTTAACAAGCTCTTCTTCATCATCATAAAGACGTTCATTTAATTTTTCTCCAGGGCGGAGGCCTGAAAAAACAATGGGAATATCATGTTCCGGTTCATAACCGGAAAGTTCAATAAGATTTCTGGCCAGGGTAAGAATATTTACAGGACGTCCCATATCAAGTATGAAGACTTCTCCTCCTTTACCCATAGAAGCAGCCTGCAATATGAGTAAAACTGCTTCAGGAGCAGTCATAAAATAACGGGTCATATCAGGATGTGTAACCGTAACAGGTCCTCCAAGGCTTATCTGATGTTTGAAGGTATGTACAACACTTCCTCTTGTACCCAGCACATTTCCAAAACGAACTATTATAAATTTTGTCTCAGAATTTACAGCATAGGCTCTGACTATTTTTTCTGCAATCTTCTTTGTTCCTCCCATAATACTGGAAGGCAGCACAGCTTTATCTGTTGATACCATAACAAAATGCTTTACACTATATTTATCAGAAGCTTCCACCAGATTTCTTGTACCGAAAATATTATTCGCTATTGCTTCATCAGGATGTTCTTCCATAAGAGGAACATGCTTATGAGCTGCGGCATGAAAAACAACAGAAAAATGATATTTTTCAAATATTTTATAAATTTTTTCTCTATTCTGGATATCACATATTATTTGCTTCAATTTTACAGAAGACTCTCTTGACATAAGATCAAGATAGCTTTCATGAATACTGTTTTCACCATGACCTAAAAGATAAAGGCTCTCCGGTTTAAAATTAATTATCTGCCTGCAGAGTTCTCTCCCTATAGAACCTCCTGCCCCTGTTACAAGGATATTCTGTCCTTTTATAAAATCAGCAATCTCAGGGTTATCAAATTTAACAGGCTCTCTACCCAGTAAATCTTCTATTCTTATTTCTCTGCTCTGCGTTAAAGTTACTTTGCCATCCAGTATTTCTGAAACTGATGGTATAATAGAAATATCAACGCCCATCTGTCTTCCCACAGAAAGAATCTTATTTATAAGCTGCCTTGAAATTACAGGAATAGCAATTGTTATTTTTTCAATTTTATATCTGGTAATAAGTATAGGAATATCATCAATTACTCCCAGCACAGGAACACCATGAATCTTCATATTTTTCTTTCTCATATCTTCATCTACAAAACCTAAAGGTCTGTATTCCAGATCCTTCTGACGAAGAATCTCTCTTGCATATCCTTCTGCTTCATCACCTGTTCCAACTATAAGCAAATTTCTGGATGAACCTCTGAATCTCTGCCTCAAACTTACCCACTTCAGGAGCATTCTGATGCCACCTACAAGACTGAGACATATAAGCCATGAAATTACTGTAACACTCCTTGGATAAAAAGTTCCTCCCGTAACAAAAACAGGTATGGCAAATAAAATAAAACATAAAGAAACGCCGTTAAAAATTGAAATGACTTCAGATACACCTGCATAACGCCAGACTTTTCCGTAAAGACCGAATAAGTAAAAGATAGTTATACAGAATAAAACAAAGACAATAATCTTTATTAATTCTATACCTGAAACCCATTTCAACATCAGATAAAGGCCGCCGTCTTCTTCAAAAAATCTGATTAAAAATGCCAGAAAAATACCTGAAGGTATAAGAATAATATCCAGTATAATTAAAAAAAATTGTTCCTGCCAGTTAAACATGTCAGATATAAGCTATCAGCTATCAGCTATCAGCTAAAAAATTCTTCACATTCAAT
Source organism: uncultured Synergistia bacterium (assembly GCA_964431735.1). Taxonomy (GTDB): domain Bacteria; phylum Vulcanimicrobiota; class SpSt-956; order SpSt-956; family JAKJGF01; genus CALARM01. The sequence goes on from CAYSLJ010000005.1 coordinate 2,158, forward strand.
TACCTGTAAAAACATTACCGATAGTTAATGCTAAAAGTCTGTAATTCTTCCCTTTCTTTATAAACTATATTATTTGTAAAACTAAATGTTTTTAATGTCATCCCTTGCTTCATAAATATTATATATAACAGCGGAAACAGTTTTTATCATATCTTCAGTCATAGATGAATAAATAGGAAGACATATTACCTTTTCCGATACTTCATCTGTAAAAGGCAATTTACAGTTCATATCTATATTTTTGAGGGCTTTCTGACGATGATTTGGATAAAAATATTTTCTTGTAACTACTCCTTCTGCTTCAAGGGCTTTATAAAGTAAATCTCTTGAGAGACAGAAGGAAGGTTCTATTAATATAGAAAAATCCTTATAAGAACTCTTACCGGAAGGATTGATTTTCTGAAAAGAAATACCCGGTATATGGGAAAGATATTGCTTATAAACTGAAGCCAGATAATTTCTCAATTCTGTATTTTCATTCAGACGTTTAAGAGAATAAATACCGGTTAAAGAATTAAATTCTCCAAGTCTGGCATTAAGTCCTTTAAACAGGCAGTCATAATCTCCGGGATTTCCATATTCAATACCGGTTCTTATTTTTTCTGCCAGTTCTCCGTCTTCAGTGGTTATTACACCGCCTTCTCCTGTAACTAAAAGTTTGGTAGGACTTGTAGAAAAAACCTCTGCATTACCGTATTTTCCAAGAGGTTTACCATTGAGTTCACTTCCAAAGCCATGGGCACTGTCAAAAATTAACTTTAAATCATAACGTATGGCAATATCTTCCAGTGCTTCAACTTCACACGGGTTTCCGAATATATTTACTGCCATGATGGCAGAAGTCTGTGAAGTAATGGCTTCTTCTACTTTAGAAGGTATTAAATTGAATGTTTCCGGATCACAGTCTACAAATACAGGTTTAAGGTTATTCCACATAATGGCATGAACTGTTGAAGGGAAGGTAAAACTTGGCACTATCACTTCACCTTTCAAATCCAGAACATGAAGAACCAGTATCAATCCCAGAGTACAGCTTGAAACTCCTATGGCATTACTTACAGAAAGATATTCTTTTAAATGTTCTTCATATTCTTTAAGATATTTGCCTTTAGTAAGTATGCCTGAAGAAAATATTTCTTTAAATTTTAGTTCCATATCTTCATAGTCAGGAAGTAATGGTTTAACGAATGGTAATGGAGGTGAAAAGGTGGGAGTACCTCCTAAAATTGCAGGTCTGTTCATAATATAAATCTCCTTTTTAAATCAGTTATAACTGGTATTTCGTGACGCGTAACGCGTAACGCGTGACGGGTGGTTTCGTGATGCGTGATCCGTGATGCATGAGGCGTGATAATCTTGACTCGTAACGCGTGACGGGTGGCTTCGTGATACGTGATGCATTATAATCGTGATGCGTAATGCGTAATGCGTGATGCGTATCCACTCACGACTCACGACTCACAACTTACGATTTCTTTTTCACCCTTCACCCTTCACTTTTCACTCTTCACTTTTCACTACTTACTACTCAACACTCACTTTTCTACTCTTTCTAAAATAATCTATAGTATTCCTGAGCCCTTCTTCTATGTCTACGACAGGTTCCCATCCCAGCAGTTCCCTGGCCCTTGAAATATCAGGACGTCTGACCTTAGGATCATCCTGAGGCAGTTCTTTAAAGATTATCTTTCTGTTACTGTCCATTAATTTCAAAATCAAACGGGCAAAATCAAGGACAGTTCTTTCTTCAGGATTACCGATATTGACAGGATTTACTTCATCTGAAAGAAGTAACCTGTATATTCCTTCAATCAGATCAGTGACATAACAGAAACTCCTTGTCTGTAATCCATCACCAAAAACTGTCACATCTTCTCCGTCAAGAATCTGATTTATAAATGTGGGAACAACTCTGCCGTCTGAAGCTCTCATCCTGGGGCCATAGGTATTAAATATACGAACTATTCTGGTATTCACTCCATGATAACGGTTATAAGCCATAGTCATTGCCTCTGCAAATCTTTTTGCTTCATCATAAACACCTCTCGGACCTACAGGATTAACATTTCCCCAGTAAGTTTCCTTTTGAGGATTAACAAGAGGATCACCGTATATTTCAGATGTAGAAGCAAGAAGAAAAGTAGCACCTTTCTCTTTTGCAAGACCCAGAGCCTTATGAGTTCCCAGAGATCCGACTTTCAGAGTCTGTATTGGAAAGGTAAGATAATCTATTGGACTTGCAGGTGATGCAAAATGAAGTATATAATCTATCTTACCGTCTACATGGATAAAATTTGTAACATCATGTTTTATAAATTTAAATCTGTCCTTCCCGAACAGATGAGAAATATTATCCAGATTGCCTGTAATAAGGTTATCCATACATATAACGTCATAACCTCTCGTAAGAAACAGGTCACATAAGTTGGATCCAAGAAAACCTGATCCTCCTGTAATAAGAACTCGTTTATTCATAATAATATCCTTTCTGTAATGACGGTTTTCAAAAAGCCACTACAATTAAAATCCTTTATTTCCGTCTTTTCCGTAAATATCTTTCGGAAAAAAAACAACGGAAAAGGTTCTGAAAAATATCTTCACATCGAGCCATAATGAATAATTATCTATATACTCTATATCTTTTTCTATCCTCTCAGGCCATGAGAGAGCATTTCTTCCGCTGACCTGTGCAAGACCTGTAATACCCGGCTTTACTTCAAGTCTTCTCCTCTGTCTTTCCGTATATTTTTCAACCTGGGATCGAACGGTAGGCCTGGGGCCGATAAAACTCATTTCACCTTTTAATATATTTATAAATTGAGGGAATTCATCCATACTTGTCAATCGCAGCAGATTTCCGACATGTGTTATCCTGGTGTCGTTTTTTTCAATTTCCAGGCCTTTTCCTTTATGTTCGGCACCTTCTATCATAGTTCTGAATTTATACATCAAAAAATCTTTGCCATCTTTTCCAACTCTCATCTGATAAAAAAACACCGGTCCCTTGCTTTCCAGTTTTATCAGTACAGAAATAAGCAGAGATGGGAGAAAAAATATAGAAATAGCTGCTATAGAGATAAATAAATCAAGCAATCTCTTTATAAACTTATCAGTTAAAGACATAAAAAGCTATAAATAATTCCTTCCGTCGGAAATTAAGGCCTTTCAGGCGAGTTAGCTGTGGGGAAGGTTGAGAATTAAACTATCAACTCTCAGCCATTTAAATTAACTATTTTTCCCCGAGTAAATATTTTAGAACAGAGTTATCAGGTTCCATAGAAAGACCTTTTTTCCATAACTTTCTGGCAAGTTCAATATGGCCTTCATCTCTGTAAAAATGTCCGAGCTCGATATAAGCAGGAACAAAATCTCTCTTAAATACCAGAGAAAGTTCCATATATTTCTTTGCTTCCCCGTAATTTTTCTCTTTGCTCTTACATATACCAATTAAATAATAAATTTCAGGATGTTCATTAATTCCACTGACGGCAATTTCATTTTTATAAATATACTCAAATATAATTCTGTTCAATCTCTTTATTTCAGAAGGTTCTGTCATACCTTTTTCTATAAATTTCATTCCTTCATCGCCTATATTTAAATCACCATGAGCTTTTCTGTCATAAAAATCCTTTCTTGAAATAATCTCATTTAAATTAGCAAGAAGTAATAACCGGCTATTATCATCAAGGTAATCGTCTGTTCTGGCAATATTTTTCTTTATCTCAGGTTTAAGAAAATTATATATACGATTGACAGAAGGAGTTTTATGTTCTTTAAGACTTTTAAGAATACCTTCCCAGTTTAAAATTTCGTCTTTATGTAAAAGAGACGATGCACCCAGACAATCAAAAAGATAGACCTGTGCCTGTTTATAATTATCCTGTGAAAAAAACGTAAGTGCCATACTGTATAAAGTATCACTGTTATCAGGAGCTATTTCAAGAACTCTTGAATAATATATTTTTGCAGGTTCAAATTTTTTAACAGTCAGGTAAAGATCGGCAAGACTGGAATTTGCTGTTAATATCTGGTCTCTGAATGTATCTTTTCTAAAAGACCATAATCTGTTTATATCTTTCAGATCTTTCATGATAGTGGCACCTTTTATAAGAGTTTTTTCTGCTTCATCCTGATTACCCTTTATAAGATATACCTGTGCAAGAGATGTATAAAACTGGGGATAATTCATCGGATCATTTTCTATTGCAGCCTTAAACTGTACCATAGATTTATCAAGGAATTCCTTATGGGAAAGGTAATATTTTTCTATATAATAATGGCCAAGGTCACTGTGATAGGCTGCTTTATAAGGATCCAGTGATACACTCACTTCAAGTCCCGATATGGCATGATTGAGATATTCCTGTTTGGAATTAGACCTGTAGAGATAAAAAACAAGTTTTCCTCTGCTTCTATGATATTCAGGGTTTAAAGGATCCCATCTGATAGCATTATCAAGACATGATAGTGTCTCAGCAAATTTCCCTTCTTCCTGCAACCTTCTGGCTCTTTCTTCTTCTAGCTCTCCTTTCCAGAAACATAAATATAGAAACAACGAACAGATTAAACATATAGCAGTAATTATTCTGGTAAGAAACGGAATCAGCCGGCTATTACTCAAAAAATTATATGTTCTTTCAGGAACCATGGATGATATAAAAACAAAAAACATACCTGTTTCAATCCAGAATAATTGAGGTATAGCAGGGAAATTCCAGTCAACATCAATAAAAGAATGCATCATAGAGCCTAATAGACCTGTAAAAAGTCCGATAGCTATAATATAATAATCTTTTTCTGCATAAAATAAAAGAATTTCTCTTTCATCAACCGTAAAATTAAGTTTTTCAAGTTCTTTAATAAGCTCGTCTCTTTTAAATTGTATATTCTCCATAGATTTTAACTCTGCCAGTTTAAAAGGTTCCATATCCGTTAATGTTAATAAAGAATGAAAGGTTCTGTTATCTATTTCATAACAGTTCAACTCACCTTTTAAAATTAATTTAAATCCCCAGAAGAGTATGGCACAGATTATAAGCATGAAAAAAAGAAAACCTGTTATCCCTGTTTCAGCAGCAATCTGAGCATAATAATTATGGGTATAATGAGAAAAATATAACACATTCTGTTGAAATCTCGGATAAACACGTCCAAAATTACCAAGTCCGACACCGGCGACAGGATTGGCTAAAGCAATTTTTACAGCACCGACCCAGAATTGAAATCTTGCAGTTACGGAAGAGTGTTCAAGATCTGTTATAGTTCCTACCCTGTCAATAACAGCATTAAAAGGAGCATTACTGGTAACAGACGGAAAAAAATAAACAAATATAATAGCAGAAATTATATAAAAGGATAATCTAAAAATAACCAGCCCGAATCCCTGTTTCCTCAAACCTGCAAGGAGGACAAAAAGAACTGCAATAATGGCAATCCATCCGCCCCGTGAATGGGTAAGAAAAAGAGAACTTAAAAATATTACACTCAAAACCATAAGAAAAACTTTCGGCCAGAAAGAGACTTTACCGTTCGACATAGATACTGTCAGAGGTAGAAGAATGAGTAAATAACCGGCAAGTGCATCACTTTGATAAAAAGTGGAATACATTCTTGAATCCTGAGCACCGGGAAATAATAAGAAAATAATACCAAGAAAAGAAACTATAGCTCCTGCAGTTATAATAACTGTAATTAGAGAATTGAATAATACTTTATCATTGATACTCGCTACCAGCCATGCAAGTATCATATAATCTAGCAATCTGATAAGTTCTTCTACACTCGGCCTTGTACATATGGAAAAACAGATAGATACAAACATCCAGAAAACAAAGATGAATATAAATGGAGACATATATGGAGTTTTATATAAATTATTTCTATTTCTAAAAAATAGTACAAGAAAAAATAAGAGGAGAACAAAAAAATGAACTACCGTAGCAGCCCTCATATGACGGCCACCCCAGTCAAGAGGGGCATAAAGCAGGATTGAACTAATGATAACAAATAGAGGTACTCTCAACTTATTAATCAGAATACACCGCTTCCTGTCTAATTTCCATCCAGAAGGGATGCAAATTCAGATGTAAGAAGAGCCTTTACAAGTTCTTTCTCATTTTTATCAATTATAATTTTGAGAGCACCAAGATTGCTGCCTGCACCACCATTTACAACGAGAATTAAATCTCTCGCTATCATCTTAATGAATATCAATCCCTGTTGATATTCAGTCACCCAGTAATCCATAGATTTACGGGATTTCAAAAGAAAAATACTTTCAGCTACAATAGAGCCGAGATTATCTGATGATTGTGTAGCAGAGGTTCTGATTACAATCCCGGTTAAATCAACAATGAAAACCTCTGAAACCATCTTATTTGAGGCAAAATCATGAAGAGGACCGGCAAAAATTTCTCCGAGTGTTTTATAGATTTCCTGTTTCTTTTTACGTTCTTCTTCTTCTTTTCTGAGCCTTTCTTCTTCTTCAGCTTTGAGTCTTTCTTCTTCTTCTTTTCTGA
>CAYSLJ010000005.1:8778-79416 GCA_964431735.1 uncultured Synergistia bacterium
CCTTTCTTCTTCTTCAGCTTTGAGTCTTTCTTCTTCTTCTTTTCTGAGCCTTTCTTCTTCTTCTTCTTTTCTGAGCCTTTCTTCTTCTTCGGCTTTGAGTCTCTCTTCTTCTTCTTTTCTTCTTTCTTCCTGCTGTCTTATTTTTTCTTCTACTTCCAGTTCCGACTCCTTAACAAAAGTAATAATTTCTTCAACCTTTATTTTCCGTTTAAGACACATCTGAAGATCAAACTCTAAAAAAATATCATCAGGAAAATTATTTAATGTATCATGATAGTCTTTTATCTGTTCTTCAAGTTCACTTTTTTCCTTTAATAACGCATCTGAGAACTGCCTGACCCCTTCCAGCTCAGGGGAAAATTCAGGTAAACTGTTTAATTTCTCTACAATTTCCTCAGAAGGAAATTCATTTTTTTTCTGTAACTGGGCAAGTAAGAATCTGGCTTCAACATTATGAGGAACATCGGTTAAAAGCTTTACAAGTTCAATATAAGCTTCATTAATCATTCGTTGATATATATATATCCTGATAATAGCATTTTTTGCCTTTGCATTATAAGGATCAATTTTGATGATTTTCTGATAGCATGATAATGCTGCAAGTTTTTTACCTCTCTTTAGATTGGCATCAGCATATAACATCAAAGATGAAACATCTTCCGGACTCTGTGCTATCATCTCTTCATATTTATCAATCTGATAATCCAGACTAGTTTTCATTAAATTTCCCCTCTTTCGGCAAGTAAAAAATAAATCTGCTACCTTTATCAAGTTCGCTTTCCACTGTAATACTTCCTCCATGAACTTCAAGAATATATTTCACATTTGCAAGCCCCAGCCCCGTTCCTTTTATCTTTGTCGAAATGGCACTGGCACCACGATAAAATCTTTCAAATAAACGGGGAATAACCTCTCTTGATATACCTATACCATTATCTGCAACACTTATTTCCCACATATCTTTTTTATCTGTTAAGGTAACTGATATATCTCCTCCGTCAGGTGAGTATTTAATAGCATTGCTTAAAAGATTAATCATAACCCTGTAAAGCATATCCTCATCACCTATAAAAATACAGGAACTGACTGTTGAATTAAATATAATTTTATGAACAGACTGCGGAGAAATTACCACTATTGATTTATTTATAATATCAACAAGATTTATCCTTTCCTTTTTAAATTCGTATCGTCCTGCTTCGAGTCTGGATAAATCAAGTAAATTATTTATAAGTTCCAGTAATCGAGAAGATTCTTCCTGTATAATAGAAAGGTATTTTTTTCTCCTGTTTTTATCAAGCTCTTTATTAATAAGTATATCTACAAAACCCATAATAGAAGTAAGAGGAGTACGTAACTCATGAGAAACCATAGAAACAAAGTCGGATTTCATCTGTTGTATCTTTTTCATATGAGTTATATCATGAAAAACTATAACCTTACCCAGAATCTCTCCTGAACTATCCCTTATAAAAGCACAGTGAACATCAAATATTCTTCCGTCTTTTCCGACAGATAATTCTATGAAAGTGATTGCGTCCGGTTTCTCAGACATTCCTTCTACAAGGGAAACAAATTCAGGCGCTCTTATTAATTCTCTATAATTCTTACTCTCCAGAGAAGAGCTGTTTACACTGAATAGTTTTTCCATCGCTGAATTAATCAATACAATTTCATTGATATCGTTTAAGACGATAACTCCATCTGACAGGCTTTTAAGCACTGCTTCTGTCTTTATTTTTTCAAACGTTATCTTTCTATTAAGTTGTTCCAGTTCTTCCGATCTTTTCTTTTCCAGATCATAGAGGCGGGCATTTTCTATGGCAATAGCTGCCTGATCGCCTATCATAGAAAGGAACTTGAGCTGTTCTTCCGTGAAATCATGGGCTTGAGAAGCTTTTCTCAGATTCAAAACCCCTCTTAATTGCTCTTTAACTTTAAGAGGTACACAGAGGCTTGACTTAATATCTTCGTGCCTGACAACAATGTTGTTAAATTCACTGTTATCAACCTTCCCAACAAGAAGTAACGGTTCTCCAGTGAGAGCAACTTTGCCTGATATACTATCACCGATTTTCACTGAAACATCTTTAAGCTTATCCATATCAAGGCCTATAGCAACGGTAACAACAAGTTCTTTCTGCTCATTAAGCAGCATAATAGAACCTGCTTCCGCTCCAAGATATTTCATAGTCATTTTCATAATAAGGTCCAGTAATTCCGAAAGGTTCAGAGTGGAATTTATCGCTTTGGCTATTTCATATAAAGCCAATAATTCTTCTGATGTCTTATAAGATGATAGAATACCCGGCATAAATTAACTTTCTATATATTAATTATAATTTATTTCATTCTTCATAATGGCTAATGCGTAACGGGTAATACATAACGGTTATGTTCACACATCACGCATCACGCATAGTTACCTAAATAGCTGCTCCCAGGGCTTTTTTTTGTTTTCTGACTTCAAATCTTATTCTGCCAAGGTTAGCTCCCTTGGCAGCAATAATAACAAGAATTTTATCTTCCGATACAGGTTCCATAGCAATAACATTATCAACATATTCAATAACAGAATGTGTAACTGCACCTTTGGATAACTGCTGTCCCATAATCTCTGCCGATTTTAAACCTTTAGAGGCCAGAAGGCCAATATCATTTAAATCTGAAGAGGGAAAATTCTCTACTACACTGTTCAAAATCTCACCCTGTGCATTAACTATTAAACCTGCCACTACACCGCCTAATTTTATAAATTCATTTAAAATATCTTCTGCAGACAAAGGACACCTCCATATAAATTAATTGGACATTTTTCTCGGTAAATCAATACGTCCGCCTTTAGGGCCTGAAGGCGATATATCATGTTCAGAACTTTTCCCCTTTTGAGGCAATTCAATTCTCATAGCTTTCATAGGCCCGGCCCTGTCAGCGGAAAGATCCTGAAAAGAAGAAGCTTCGATTTTCTTATTCAATGGCATATCTTTCCTGGGAAGTTCTATTTTCAGTCCATTTTCACTTTTTTTGGAAGAACTTACTGGAGAAAGAGGAGTAATCTTTTCAGGAATAGGTAAATCTAATTTATTCTTTTTTCCCCCTTGAAGAGGAGAAACCACGGGACTTCTTTCCTCAAAATCCATATGGCGTGAAGAAGAATAATCTATTACATCCAGCTCTGAAGGCTCACCATACATATTATCCGACATATCTTCTGACATAAAATCCTTCTGTAGATTAAAATCTTTTTCCTGAAGAAGCGAATCTTCATATAATTTAATTTCAGATTGAAGTAAATCTAATTCATCTTCTCCGGGGGATGAACTTATCAGATAATTAGGTCTCGAAGCATTCAATTCATCCTGAGAGACTAATTTATAATCGGATGTGAATGGAGAAGCATCGGATTTAACGAAAGGATCGTTTGGTAACACTTTAACCATGGAAACTTCAGAAGATATTACTGTTTCATGCTGTTGTTTTCTTACAACACAGGATATAATAAGCCATACAATAAGAGCAATAAAAATAAAAGAAGTTATTGCAAAAATAAACCATAACGTATCAAGATTATTATGAGCGAATCTCTCAATATTATTTAGCACCATGTTTATAGAAGACAAAGCAATTACTGACATATTAATCACCCTTAACAGGAGGTTACTCTGTTTCAATAGTAAATTCTATAAGTTTCGGGTCCGTATCTTCAGGCTCTTTAACAGTTTCTATTTTCCTGGTCATTTCCATAATCTTTTCCATAGTATCTTTGAATTTTATATTTATTTCACATATACCTTCATAGGCTTTCTTGGCATCCTTATATTTACCTATTTCTTCAAAGGTTCTTCCAAGATCATACCTGAGTTCAAGATACTCATCATCAGGCATACCTGTTGAATCCAATCCGATTTCCAGAATTTTACGGAACTGACGGGATGCCAGTTCTTTAAAACCTTCCTCATAAAAACAGTCACCTATCATTTTTAAAGAAGAAAGTCTTCTGGAACTATCCCTGGATGCAGCATTGAAAGCTCTCACAGAATCCTCAATAAAACCTATCTTTTTATATATAATACCCCAGTTATAATAAGCTTCTGCAAGCTGCGAGTCAACAATTTCATTAATCTTAACATTATCTACCAGTTCATAAACATTACCGCTGGCAATAAGCTTTTTAGACCATTCTACGGCACTATCAAGGTCACCCTTACGGGCACAGGTAAGTGTTAACTTAGAATATATACCGGGGTAACCGGCCGAACTATCCAGAACCTTTAAGTAAGTAGTTATTGCTTCATCCCACATCTGGTTATCAAAATAAACATTTCCCATACAGACATGAAGTTCAGGACTGTCCTGATTTTCTTTTAAAGCCTGATGAAATGTCAGGGCAGCTTTTTCTAAATTACCGAGCTTTGCCTGAGAATTAATAAGAGAACAATATTCTTCAACTACCTTATCTTTAAAACCTGATTTATCATAGAGCTCTATAAGTCTCTGCCTGTAATCAAGATTTTCCGGAGTTAAATGAGTAATCTTCGTATAAATCTCTATACTTTCTTCTTCTCTCTTCTCCTTTATCAAAAATTGAGCTGCCAGTTCATAACTTTCTATAGCTGAAGGAATATTGTTTTGAGATAAGTATACCTCTCCTATTGCTTTTTGTATTTCTATAGCATCAGATGCTCTGTCTACTTTCAAATATATATCAACAAGGACTTTATATATTTCTATAATCTGCCCGGTCATGGAATTTTCTCTGTAAAGAGAAACTATATCAAGACATTCCTTTATGGCATCATCAAAACGATTTAAATTAAGATATTCATCCAGTAAAATACGATAAATACCTGTAGTATCAGCCAGTTTATTCATTTTAATATAGGTCTGAACCACATCTTTACATTCTTTAATAGCAGTATCAAAATCACCTGCACTGGAAAGAACAGAAACAAAATCCTTCTGGAATGATAAGGCTTTCTCTATATTTTCTTCCCGGGAAAGAACTTCTATTATCTTCTTATAATAAGGAATCTGTTCTCTGTGTTTATGTTGTTCCGAATAAAGCCTCAAAATTTCCTCATAAATTCCGAGTCCTTCATTGAACATTTTTTGAGAAAAATACATATCTCCTATTCTGGAATTAACCTCTATAGATGAGTCAATCTCTCCTTTATTCTTATAAACATTTGCCAGATCCTGTAATATAGCTACTGATTTATCTATTTCATTAAAATTAAGATACATATCACTTAATTTCTTATATGAGTCAATATTGCCCGGATCCATATCTATTATCTTTTGATAAAGCTCTTTTGCTTCATTCTGCATATCCGATTTTACATAAATATCTATAAGAGAGAAATAATGGTCTACCGCTTCCTTCGTTCTACCTTCATGAGATAAAAGTTCACTTAATTTTACAATTGTTTCAATACTGTCAGGCTGTATCTCAAGGAGTTTATTAAATATTTCTATTGCATAACTGATAAGTTTATGGTCAAGATAAATATCTGCAAGGGACATATACTCCTTAACCGCTATATCGGGAATACCCTGTTTGATATAATAATTACAGAGTTTCTTTCTTACATTGATATCATTCGGTTCCATATCCAGAACCTTTTTGCACATTTCAATAGACTTCATATAATTGCCTCTTCTGTCATAGGCATTTGCAAGGAAAATATATTCAGGTTTTACCTTTTCTGTCTTACCCTGTAAAGAATAAACTTCTACTATCTTCTCTCTTACATCCAGATTAACAGGCATATAACAGAGAACACGTCTGTAGACTCCGATTGAAGGTTCATACTGTTCTTTTTCCACATAAACATCACCCAGTGTCAATAGTTGTTCCAGAGCTTCGTCAATCTGACCTATAGATAAATAAACATCAACAAGTGTTTCTCTTATAGCACTGTTTCTTGGATCTAAATCCAGAACCTTCTTGAAATTATCTATCCCTTCTTCCAGCATATCTTTCTCTATATAAATTTCACCTATTTTGGAAAGAGTAGGTATATGATTCGGATCTGATTCAAGTACAAGTTTAAATTCTTTTATACTCTCTTCATATTCACCTTTTTCAAGATGATTAAGAGCAAGCTCATAATGCATGTCAGCACTGTCAGGAAATAAGGATATCATTCTATGATAAGTTTCATCGGCTTTTGTATGTTCGCCAAGTTCCCTGTACAGATTCATAGTCAGTAAATATTCTTCTTTTGCTGCATCTGTAAGACCCTGTTTTGTATAAATCTCTGCAAGTAACATATGGGCAGCAACACTTTTGGCATCAAATTCAAAAACCTTTTCACATATATTTGTGCCTTCTTCATAGAGATTTTTATCAAGGTACGTTTTACCGAGGGCTATAAATTCCGGTATTGCATTATCTATATCTTCTATAGCAAGCAAATTATTAATCAATTTATGTCTTGCCTGAAGGTTGCCCGGATCGAGTGTCAGAATTTTTTGATATATTTCTATTACTTTTTCTCTTACTTCTCTGTTACCGGGTTCCCAGTCAAGAAGTCTTTCATATAAGAGTATAACCTTATCCAGAAGGCCGTCTTTGGTATATATATCAGCAAGTCTCATACAGGTCTGTATGGCTTTATCCAACAGACCTTCATTGGAATAAATATCACCCAGTCTTGTAAGGATATCTATATTTTCAGGCTCAATCTTAAGAATATTCTCATAAACTCTTATAGCTTCCTGAACTTCATTCTTTTTTAAATAAATGTCGCCTGCCTGAGAAAACCATTGAATGGCATTTGTATCTTTATGCTGTTTATAACATATATCTCCTAACTGTTCATAAACACTGGCATCATCAGGTGTAAGCCTGAGAACTTCCTGATATTCACCGATAGCTTCACTATTTTTTTCAAGTTCCGTATATATAAGGCCCAGATGTTTATGGATCTCAGCAGGATTGGCAGGATTCATTTCTATACTCTTTTTAAATTCAGCCTCTGCATCACTCAGATTACCTTTAGCCAGATATACAAGACCAAGTTTCCAGTGTATTTCAGCTCCGTATTCTTCCAGAGCGTCTCTTACCTGGCCTAAATCTGCAGTAGGAGTTCTGACAAAAAAAGAGCTCTTTTTCGGTGTTCCTTCACGTTTTTCCAGATTTAAACATTCCTGAAATATTTCAATGGCTTCATCATAATTACCATCTCTTTTGCATACTTCAGCCCAGTTTATATACTCTGCAATAGCATCACGATAGGAGCTTTTACTTTTGCACATATCTATCAGTTTTCTGCGGACATCTGAACTGTGGGGATCCATTCTGAGTGCTCTCTGATATTTAGCAATAGCACTGTCATATTTATTTTGTTTTGCCAAGTCATCCCCCTGACGAACAATCCTCAAGAATTTAGGGTCAGACATTTATTATAAGTCCTCCTCCAGTATGATAATCACTAACACATCATTACTTAAGCTGTATATTAAATCAGGGAAACAGACAGGAGGTTACCGGGTGTTACCTCTTTAAAATCTATTTACCAGAACAATTTCTATTAATAAAAACTTGTCATAATATTATATACAAATACCACATAATGTGTCAATTCATCTGATAGCGTTTTTTTACGACAGATAAATTTATTTTTACTGGAAATCGTATTTAATTTTATAAATTTATTAATCAGTGAAAAGTGAATAGTGAAAAGCAAGTAAAATCAATTTTTTTCACTATTCACTTTTCACTATAAATATTCTGTGACAAATTTCTTTTTCCATTGTATATAAAATCACCTGTCATTTTAAATGCAATCGCAAATTTATTCTTACCCGTTAACAAAAACTGTTCTTATGTTAAAAACCATATACCTCTTACCTGTTTCCCCGGGAGTTATTATCCTCCGGTTTTTAACTGTTCCTCCAGATGTTGAATTCTCTGTGTAACATCACGATATTTTATGTCTACACCGAATATTTCTTCGTACATTGCCAGTGCTTCTTTGATCATGCCACGTCTTTCGTATAAAAGGCCAAGATTATAGCGCAGTTCCTTATAATCTATGTCCCTGTAACCTTCTGATGAAAGACCTTTCTTAAATTGATTTATGGCAAGATTTCCCATGCCCATCTGCTCAAAACACAGACCAAGCATATTATATGCATCCAGTAGTTTCTCAGGACATTTTACGAGTGATTGAAATTGTTCTATAGCATTCTCTAAATCCCCGAATTCCTTGTAAATTATACCAAGGTTATATCTGGCTTCAAAGTCGTCAGGGTTTTTATCTATTGCTACTTTATAACGATCTACAATATCTCCGAGAATTTCCTTATTTTTTAAATCTTTACTTACCTGTATGGCCTGCTGCAATTTTCCGAGCTTTATATAGCCTGCAGTCAGTCTCTGCAATGCATCTATATGGGTCGGACTGAGTCTTCTTATAAGCTCAAATTCCTGTAAAGCTCCCTCGATATCATTATTCTTATCGGCCAGCAGTACACCGAGCTGATAACGGGCTTCCAGATTATTCTGGTCGAGGGAAAGAACCTTATGATACGCCTCAATAGCGTTACTGTAATTGCCATCATTACTGTATATTTCAGCCATAGACATATATTCCTGCATGGCTTTACTGCTGAATCCCTTCTTTTCATATAATTCAGCCACTTTATAATGAACATCATAATTTTTCGGCTCTATCTGTAATATCTTTTCATATAATTCTATAGCTTTATCCAGATCATTCTTTTTCAGGAATATTTCAGACAAATTCTGACATTCTGCTATAGCTTTTTCTCCAAGATCTTTTCTTCTGTATACTTCTATAAGTTTTTCTCTTGCCGTAATATGAGTCGGTTCCGCACCTATGACATTTTGCGCCATTTCCATTGCCTGATCATATTTACCCTGATTGATATAAATATCTGCAATGACAAGATTTTCTTCTATAGCTTTACTTGACATTCCACTTTTCATATAAAGCTGGCTTAACTTAACATGGGCATCAAGATGTTCGGGAGACAGTCTTGTTATGGCTTCATAACTTTCTATTGCATTATTATATAATTTCTTATCAAGATACATTTCGGCAATGAGCAGGTATTCCTCTATGGCTTTATCATTCATGCCGAGCTGTGCATAAGTATCTGCAAGTTTTGTATGAGTCAATAAACCTTCCGGTTCTATTTTCAACATTTTCTGATATATATCAACTACTTCTTTAATCTGCCCCTTCGAACTGTATATATTTGCCACTGCAATATATTGATATATGGATTCTCTCTTTTTATCCTGGGTAAGCAAAATCTCTGCCATATTCTCTCTGGCAATAACATCGTCACAGTCTAAAGCAATAAGTCTCTGATATATATCAAGCGCACTGTCATAAATATTATTTTCTTTATAAATTTGACCTAATTCCAGGTATTTTCCTCTGAGACCCTCTTCATTACCTGTTAAATTATACAATTCAATCATCTGATGGTATATATTCATCCTGTCTGTTTCCTGGTTACATATTTCTTCATATTCTTTAATAGCTTCTTCAAGCAAGCCAAAATCTATCAGCATAGAGATAAGATTATTTCTGGCAATTATATCACCTGCCCTGGCCTCTTCACGCCACTGTTCTATCTGTGCACTTAACGTACCAGATGCAGATATTTTCTGTAAAGGTTGTACATTTTCTAAAACAGGTTTTTCCTCTGATATTTTTTTCTGTTCTTCGTCGTCAGAAACAGTCTCTTCAGGTCTGAAATCAACAACCATTGCATCAGACGATTCCTGTAATTCCCCGTGAACTTCCTCTTTCTCTTCTTCATCTTCTACTGGCCTGAAATCAACTACAGCTATATCAGAAACAGATGTAACTTCTTCATGTTTGGACATATCTACGACAGGTGGCTCTTCTATAGCAGGAGAAATCTCTACCTTGATTTCCTCTGTATCTTCCGTAGAAGGTTTCTCTTCATTTTCTTCTTCTTCAAAGGTAAGTGTAATCCCTTCTCCATCAGGGTCAAAAGCAAGTAAAGCTGTCTCTCTGTCATCTACAATCTCACCTATAGAAATACCTTCAGAAATATTAGAACTCTGTTCAGGTTCTTTTTGTCTGCCAAAACCGCTATCGGGGAATGGCTTCTGTTCTTCACGATATGCCGGTTTTGCCTGTGCTTCTACAGGTTGCATCCTGACAGGCTCTTCAGAGTCTACAAGTCTTCCGCTTCCTGACTTGGTACTTATTAAAGATCTGGCAGTAGGAGCACTGTAATCCCCTCTTTTAGGTATAATTCTCGGTTTTAACATCTGGTCAGGTCTGATTTCCTCAAGAGGAGCCATAAGTGATGGTTTCTTTACTTCCTCATCACTTTCAGAAAAACTTACGAGAGGAGATTTTCTTTCTTCTTCTTCCACAGAAGGCTGAGTTACTTCCTCATGATGCATAACCGGAGTATCAGGGTGGGGGAAACTATTATCAAAAGCAGGTTGTATATCTTCTTTTATATTTGAGCGCATTTTCTGAGCATCTTCTTCATTCAACATCGTTTTATACGGTGTTAAAGGCTTTGTTGACCTTACAGGGTGCATCCCCGGTCCAGGGAGCATAGTATTACTTAAGCTCAGTCTTGCAGTTCCCTGCTGGGTCTGCATTTGAGGCATTCTGGCCGGAACAGGGGCAGGGCCACCTCTTTTAGGGCCAAGAGGCTTTGTCATAGGCGAGCCATCTCCGCGCGGTACAGTCATAATCCCTGACATTGGTCTTCTGAGACCTCTGGCAGTCGGTAATGCTCCGTCTCTCATACCTGCCATAGGAGGCTGTACAGGAGTTTCTCTTTCTGCAGCAGGAGGAGGACTGGAATATCCCAGTTCTTTTATCATACGAAGGGCTTTTGCATGTTTACAATCAAGATCCAGCACTATTTCACACATCTGAATGGCATTTGGTTTCATTTCCTGTTTCAAATAATCTTCGGCAGCTGCAAAGTATTCCTTTACTGCTTCCTGAACCTGTCCTCTTATTAAATATAGTTCACCCAGTTTTTCCCTGGCTTCAGTCTTCATAGGGTTTATATCTACTATTTTTCTAAAGGCCAGTATTGCAGAATCTATTTCACCTTTTTCCTGACATACGAGTCCCAGTTCAGTGAGAGCTTTAATATGTGTAAGATCATATCTCAGGATAAAACGAAATGCATTTTTAGCATCTTCCAGTTGTCCCAGTTCTCTGTAAAGAGTACCAAGATTAAGATGGGTTTCCGTATCATCAGGTTGAAGTACTGTTACTCTCTTATAAGTTTCGGAGGCCTTGAGAAGTTCTCTTTTTTCCCAGAAAGCCATGGCTACTTCTTTATACTGGGCTATTCCCTCTTTTATATGTCCCTGTTTAACATTCATAATAGCGAGTTCGAGTCTGGCATCAAGGTTATCAGGATCTACTTCAATCCCTTTTTGTAAAAATTCAAGAGCTTTTTCCGACTGGCCCTGCATACTACAGATACGAGAAAGAGCAAAACATTGCTCTCTTACATCATCTTTATTATCCATATGATTATAAATTTCAATTAATTTCTCACGTGCTTTAATACTTTCAGGATCCAGCCTTATTATTTTATAACATATATCTATACCCTGGTCTAAAGATGTATCTCCCAGATATATATCAGCTATTTTAAGATACTGTTCGGTTACTTTAGAGATTAATCCCCGTCTGGCATAGAGCTCAACCAGTTCATAACAGATCTGAAGATTTTGAGGCTCAACCTGTATTAATTTTTCATATTCTGTTATAGCCTGATCAATATCTCCCTGCTTGGCAAATGTCTGGGCTACCTTAAAACTCGCATTACTGTTTTTTGACATTCCATGCACCTCCTTGTTTACTCAAGAACCGGGTCTCCATCACCTCCTTATAATATAATATACTACGGGAGGAATAATTTTAACGATAAAACTTTTCTTCTTTCCAATTATACATTCATAGAACGGTATAAATAATTCTCTACGTATATCTAAAATCCTTCTTAAAAGTAAATAAGCTTAACTAAAGTATATTTCAAAGGAGAAAATCTTCTTTCAAAAATACAAAAGCAAGCTTATTAGCTTTAAGTAATATAATGTACATAAGCTTTTTCCCACCTTCAGGAAAAAAGGTTTTAACTACTACATATATTCTGCAATCTGCAAAACCTACTACTTAAAATATTATATCACAGGAAAGAGAGCATGTCCAGTACAGGATAAGCTTCCAATTATCGATGATTGCGTTTAAAAATGACAGGTGATTTTATATACAATGGAAAAAGAAATTTATCACAGAATATTACTGAGGTGAGCATAAATAATAAATATATACTCTCGTGACGCGTAACGCGTAACGCGTGACGCGAGGAAGACCTTTATTAAATGCTTATGCTCAGGTCAGTAAGAGTGAAAAGTGAAAAAAATTTGGATTTTACTTACGTTTCACTATTCACTACTCACTAACAACCATGACCGGGTCGGTCACAACAAAGTATGAGAATTTGGTGCTCCCGTCACGCGTTACGCGTTACGCGTTACGATTCTCATATAAATTCATAAATGGTTACGAACTTATCTGGAGCGGTAATTAGAAACTGGCTGATGGGCCAATAAAAAAGAGGAAAGTAGAAATTCTACTTCCCTCTTTAAATAAAGAGTAACTAGTATTTTAAGACTTTCGGTGTTATCATAAAGACAACTTCCGTAGACTGCATAGCAGCACTCTTATTTCTAAATAAAGCACCTAAAATAGGTATATCGCCTAAAATAGGTATCTTACTTATGTCGACTCTTTCATCGTCTCTGAGCAATCCACCTAATATAATAGTATCTCCGTCTTTTACCCTTACAGTGGTAGATGCAGATCTGGTAGCAACCTGCGGGAAGTTCTGAATAAAGCTGGTTACTGAACTTACTTCCGGTGTTATCTCTGCAGTAATATATCCGTCACCATTGACAATAGGAGTTACACTGAGAACGACACCTACGTCTATATAGGTAGCCTGATAAAGACCTGCTCTCGGATCATAATAAACCAGAGGAATACGGTCGCCGAGATGGATATTGGCTTTCAGTCCATCCATTGTTGTTATTCTCGGGTTTGCAAGAAGCTTTGCTTCCGATGATGAAAGAAGGAAATTTATAGTTGACTGTAATGAGAAAGCTGTTCTTGTAAATGTATGAATACCTATATCACCCATTGGTAATGTAGCAGAACCTGGATCTATAGGATTTGAACCGGTACCGTCAGAATGAACTCTTTCTGACCATGTTGCCTGTAATGATGAACCCCAGTTTATACCGAGATTTCTTGAAGTTGAAGATGCAAGTTCAAGTACTTTCAATTCCATAGAAACCTGTGGCTGTGCTACATCAACACTGGCAAGGAAATCCTTTACAGTAGTGAGGGTTCCTTCAGAACCGGTAACTATAAGGGAATTTAATCTGTTATCTACAATAATACTGCCCTGTGGTACAAGTCCTCCCATCTGGGATGCCACTTCAGTTGCCTTGGCATATTTAACCTTGAACACCTGAGTTACCGGCGGCGGTGGTGCCGGCGGTGGTGGCGGTGGCGGTGGGCCGGGGACATCCAGATTTGCGATTAAAGCTCTTATGTCTCTAATCTGATCAGGAGTACCCTTTACTATAACAGCCTGAATTCTTGTATCGGCAGAGGCTGCATTCTGGAAAGTTGCATTGATTGTACCTGCTACGGAAGAAGCATCTGCATACTCTAAATTGATAACCTGAGTTGTAATTTCTTCAGGTATCTTTTCCGGAGGCTGAGGTGCCGGGAATACTGTAGCAAGATGTTCGGGACTGTCTATTACTATGACATTTCCGATTCTTCTGTAATCAAGATCATGAAGTCTTAAAACAAGGTTCAGAGCTTTTTCAAGAGGAACCTTTTCAAGACGTAAGGTTATACCGCTGGCACTGACACCGGGGCCAAGAACGATATTTTCTTTTGTCTGATCTGAGAAAAGTTTAAGCACATCGGCAAGATCTGCGCTCTTAAGATCGCAGGAAACAAGCTGCGGATCTGGCTCTTTAACAACTGTTCTGGGTCTGCTCTGAGCCTGGGCAAACACGTCTGGGCCTTTAACGCCAGGAGCATCTATTGCAACAGCAACAATTTTGCCGTTATTTGAAAGAGCTGCCTGAAATTCGGCAGGTTTTGCCAGATCTATAACTACTCTTACAATATCAGGATCACCGCTGCCATCATGGATAGAAAACTGACCTGTTCTTATCTGTTTAACAGAGGCAATATTTACCGGAGTAGTTTTAACTGTTTTTGAAAAGAGAGCAGGGAAAATATCTATAATAATGGAATTGTCGGGTTTTTTCTGCTCTATAACCTTATATTGTACCTGGCCAGTAGCGTAAATATTAACCTGAAGCTGGCCCGGATATTCCTGAACTTCAATTTTATTAATGTGCGGACTTTCGCCTGCAAAAACTGATGAAGATATAACTAAAATAAGACACACAAGCAAACTAGTCATCACACTAGTTTTTAATGTTTTGCACATAAACTATTTTTGCACCTCCTGTTGTAATGGTAATGTACCTTTTTGTCCTTCTTTAACCAGAATAACTTCTTTTTCGTCTACATGTAATACCCTGTATCCATCCTCTAACTCCATGCCTGTCTTAACAGTATATCCTTTTTTACTGGAAGTTACAATTCCGACATATTCGGAACCATTCCATAACCAGCCTGTATACTTGAATAGACCCCTTATGACAGAACTATCTATCTTGGCAGGTTTCTGTGGTACAGATTTCGGAATACCCTCTGATGCAGCCGGAGTTGCTGTTGCCACAGGCGATGGCGGTGTAGACTGTCCATCTTTACCGGCAGCAGGTGTAGCTGAACTCTTCGGAGGAAGAGTTGGCGGAGCAGTTGGTTGCTGAATATTAGTTGGTGGTGCTCCACCGCCTTCCAATAAATTATTAAAAGGCTGAGGCTGCCCCGATTCGGCATTCGGTTGGTATTCACCTGCCTGTGTAGGCTTGGGCGCAGGAGTCGCTTCTCCCGGTTTAATCTCAATCTCTTTCGAAGGGGGTTTACCTCCTTCCTGGGCAAAGACGAACTGTAATGTCATTGCTACAAGAAAAACTACTACTAAAAGAGAAACCACCCCTATAAATTTTCTCATAACTATTGTTGTACACCTCCTTTAGTAAACTGATAGGCCATTAACGGTATCGTAATGTTCAAAGTCTGATAACCTGCTTTATTTTTCTTAGGCGTCAGACTTATACTATTAACAACAACCAGTTTATTAAACCTTGACTTATCAGATAATGTATTCAAGAAAGTTCTCAATGTATCATACTGACCTTCTACATTCATCTGCATAAGGTAGGTATTATAGACACTGCCTCCGCCCTCGCCGGCCTGACCGGCAGTAGCGTTTCCAGGAGTGATAGAGAGAATAACAAAATCCCAGTCCTGCAAATTTCCTCTTACTTCTGCTACAAGTTTCTCTATTGATTCGAGGTAACTGGGAATAAAATCTTCCCCGCCCTCGACATCTACCTGGAGATTTGCAAGTTCTTTCTGAGCATCCTGCAGTTGTTTCTCATATTGATCCATATTCTGGACATAAGCTTTATCTGCATCTCTCTGATTTGTAAGCTCAACTATACCTCCAGGACCTTTTTCCAGTGCGTCAAGTTCCTGTTGTTTAGGTTGATAAACAAACAAATAAAAACCTATACCTATTAAAATTACTAAACAGAAAAAAACCGCAATCTTCATCCCGGCGGTCATTTTGTTCCACCCCCTCCCGCGATTACATAATTAGCTGTCATACTGAAATTATAAAGAATAAATCCCCTGTTATCTTCATTTCTGGTTATACCACTTACGACAGGGTTATCAAAAGTAGGAGAGTCAATAATATTTCTCATAAATAAAGCAACTATAGCAAGACCGTCTTTATTACCTGCCACAGCCTTACAGGTACATTTTACATTTTTGCTTCCCGGCTGAATTTCCAGACTCTCAATCCAAACATTCTTTGGTATAATCTTTGTAACCTCTCCAAGAAGAGTGCTGTAATTTTTGGGATCATCTCTTAAAGATTTTAGCAGTTCAACCTGTTGTTTAATACTTTGAGTCAATTGTTTATACTGATCAATCTTCAGCTTAAGAGGAGCTAACTGTTCAATTTCTTTCTGTAACTCTTCTATCTTGGTTTTCTTCTCAGCAATCTGATTATCAAGAGTTATCTTAAAATAAAAAAGTCCTCCTCCTACAGCCAGCAATACAAAGATAAGAAATATTGTTATTCCATCTATTAATTTTGGTCTTTTACGCTCAGATGGCAACAAATCTACCTTAACGGTCAATTCCCTCACCTCCTAAAATTAAACCTCAAAACTAACCATTTGATATTTACCGGGATTGGCAATCATAATTTGTCTCATTGCCAGGCCTACGGAAACCATAAGTTCAGGGGCCAGACTTTTAAGTCTGTCCTCTGAAAAACCTATATCCTTCTGATAAGACATACTTATTAAAGGGTTGGCCTGCTGGACTTTTATACCCAGTTCAGCTTCCAGATATTTCTCAATATTAATAAAACACGACGTACCGCCGCTGATAATGATAAGATCTACCATTTCTCCCCTGTATCTGGAACGATAATAATCAAAAGATCTCTGAATCTCTGTCACTAATTCTGTAAGCACAGGTGTAATAACATTAAATATACGCATAGCAGCAGGAGCAATCGGCGCAGATTCTTTATCAACTCTTATAATTCCTTTTTCTTTCTTGAGCTTTTCAGCTTCATCGAAAGTCAAATTTAATGCCTGGCCAATAGCTTTGGTAAAATTATTGCCTGCTACGGTAATAGTTCTGTTATGACGGAGAATTCCATTTTTAACAATATTAATACTGCTGGAACTGGCTCCCAGATCAATAAGAGCAATAGTCTGATTAAACTGCTCTTTACTGATGCTAACCTGCAGAGCACGCAAAATAGCAAAAGGTTCCAGGTCAATAGCTTCTGGCTCATATCCTGCCCACTCTATAGTTTCAACTATATTCTGTACCATTTCCTTCTGAGCTGAAACCAGAAGCACTTCCATATGCTTCTCATCACCTTCAATGGCTTTGGTAATAATCTGACAAGCAATCTGGGCGTCACTGGCTGAATAAGGGAGGTAACGTTCTGCCTCAAATTTTATCGCTTCATTCAGATCCTTTTCTGCCATCTGAGGTAAACGAATCGGTCTGACTACTACAGATTGACCTGCCACAGCACTGACTACCTTTTTGGCAGGTATTTCCCTGGACTCAAAAACCTGGCGTATAGTTTCACCCAGTGCTTCAGGATCAACTATTTTACCGTCTTTTACAGTTCCCTTTGGAGTATCTGCAAGTCCTACTCGAACCACTTGAGGCCCTTTTTTTGTATCTTCAATATACATTACTTTAACATTACTGCTGCCAATATCTACACCAACAGCTCCAACTTTAGAAAGCCCGAACAGACCCTTTAAAAATGCCATTTATTCACCTCCCCTCGTAAATAATCACATTTTTATAAAAATTTATAATTTCCAACGACAACATTCCCCCTCATCACCCCGTACAAATTACATAAAAAGTTTTTAATATCTTTCTAGATAAATAAAAAAATTCCTTCTATCTGCAAAAATAATTATTTATAACAGAGTAGATATAATATCCTATATATCAAGTAAATAACAAAAATACCAGTCAATAAATCTATTATATAACATAAATAATTCGTCATGATAAAAAATGACTATAAAGACACCTAAAATCATTGCAGGTCCAAAAGGTATAGCTGTACGGCCAAATCTATACTTCCCCTGCATAATACGAACAGGAACAACACATATGCCTATAATTGCACCTATGACTATGGAGAGGAAAAAAGAAATCAATCCGTCTTGCCATCCGATAAAAGCACCTATAAGAGCACCGAATTTTGCATCTCCTCCTCCTATAGGAGGTAATTCTTCATCTTCTTCCCTGAATATAGATGCACTTATAAAAGAAATTAAACCGGATACGGCACCGAAAAAAACTGGTTCCTTCTGATTGGATAATCGTAAATATTCCGAATATATTTCTTCTCTGTATATATCTTTAATAATATGTATAAGAAAAGAAAAGAGAAGAATTAAAAAAAATACAAGAAAAAAAACACCGGCAAAACCGGCAGAAAGTCTGTCCTCACCATAATTAATTAACTTTATAAAAGCTACTGAAAAGCCTATTATAAAGGTTAAAAAAAATGGTATACCTATGGCATCCCAGTTTTTAAAAATCCACAGAAAAAAAGATTTTATATAAAGGTAAATACATGTTCTGTCTGGAAGAGAAGGCATTGTAAATAAATTTTTTATAAATAATTTTAACTCTTTTACGAAATCTGAAAAAAATAAAAGTATAATTCCAAACCAGAATATAAATACAAAAAACATATATCCTGTTACAATACCGAGAAGAGAATCCTTCACACCTGGCTCAGGAAGAAATAAACTGAATAAAAAACCTGCCATTACACCGGAAAAGGTTAATCTGTCAAAAATAAGCTGATACTTCAAATCTATAAAGAATATTATTACCATAAGAGAAGAAAGAACCAGATATTTTAACAGAAGAAGTGTAAAACCAATCTTGAGGTAAAAAGCAACAAACATAAGAGCAGTAACAAATTCAACTAAAAAATACTGAGGAGATATAGATTTTTTACAATTCCTGCATTTTCCGCCAAGTAAAATAAAACTTATAAAAGGAATATTATCATAAGCGTTTATTAAAGCATTACAATTCGGACAATGGGAACGTTCTACGGCAAGGGGCAGGTATTTAGGAAGTCTGAATATACATACATTCAGAAAACTGCCTGTAAGAGAACCATATAAAAACATACAGAGCACATTAAATAAAATTAAAATCAACCTCCTGAGTTGATGATTATTATAATTTCTATAAAAATACTCTTTATCCTTCACTATTCCTTCTGTACAAAAAAATAAAAGAGAGAAGATGTCTTCTCTCTTTCATACTAACTAAAACTAAAACTACTTAAGTATAAGACCCTGACCCGGTGCATACTGAGGATAACCGTCGTTTGAACCTGCAGAAACGTGGGCAGATGGTCCACTACAATGCATTGTAAAATTATCCGGCACTGTAGCCATAGTATATCCGTAAGATGATGCATCACGGTAAGACGGGCATACAGGTATAGTCTTCATATAACCACCACCGGCGTTGGAACTTGTAAGAGTAACCAATTCTGTTGGATATGTACCGGTATTATCAGTGGCGTACATTTCAAGTGCAGTAGCAAGGTTTTTAATGTTAGATTCACAGGCTGCTAACTGACCCTGAGCACGAGCTTTCAAGAAGTTAGGCACCAAAATAGCTGCCAGAATGGCAATAATAGCAATAACGATCATGAGCTCAATCAATGTAAAACCTTTTTTGTTTTTCACAATTTCACCTCCTCTCATTACGGAATTTTTAATTTCAATTTTTTGTCTATATACAATATACCCATTAAAAAAAATTTTTAGACATGAATTTTTAAAAATTTAAAAATAAAAAAGTTTTCTTAATAAAATGGCTCTAAACCTGATAAAATTCAGAAAAATTTATCTTTACTCAAAATATCTTTTAACTTATCGAGGGATTTCTTTATTAATCTTGAAACATGTTTCTGAGAAACACCCAGTTTTTTTGCAATTTCTATCTGTGTAAGATCTTTATAAAAGAAAAGGAATATAGCATCTTTTTCCAGTATTTTTAATTGTTCTATTGCCTGTATAATAGCAATTCTATCTTCTACCGGTAATTTAAACGTAACATAACGCTGACTTTTTATGCGATCAATAAGAGGAAAATTAAAATTCTCTGTTTCCCTGTCAGATTTTGTTCCGTCAAGAGACGTTATCTTAAAGCTATCTACTGCCTTTAATATTTCACTTATACCTTCCTCTTTTATGTTACAGAAACCGGCTATTTCAGGAAGCGTCGGAGGGCGACCCAGTTCCCGGGTCAGTTCTTCTATTGCTTTTATTATCTGTACATATATGCTCTGAATCCATCTTGGTCTTTTTATAATACTGCTCTTATCCCTCAAATAATGTCTTATTTCACCACGAATTTTATGTGTGGCATAGGTGCTGAACTTTACATTTTTTTCACTGTCATATCCGTCAACAGCTTTAATGAGACCTATATAACCTACCTGAATTAAATCATCTATAGTTTCTCCGCTGTCCTGATAATTTTTAGCGATATATCTTACAAGACTGAAATTATTCAATACTATCTGGTGACGGAGTTCTATATTCTTCGTCTGACTATATTTTTTTAAAAGGTCGGCATTCATATATTCATTGGTAAAATTTTCACCGACAAAATTTTCACTGACAAAACTATCATTTTCTTCATCAGATAAATCATCATGATCTTCATCAGCAAAGCCTTCTTCTCCATGTATATCACTATTTTCATCAACACTTCCATATTGTTTTTCAACGTTAAGCTCATCATGGTCATATTTATTATTTGAAGGAAAATTTTCAGATGTCATAGTTCTCCCGGATAAATCATTGTTAGTTTTTATAAATTAATATATATTTCGTGACGCGTAACGCTTCACGCGAGGACTACATAACAGGTAGAGTATTTTACAAAATTTAGAAAATCTATAGTGAGCAGGGAATGGTAAGTAGTGCTCAACATAGTCACTCACTACTCACCACTCACTATTCAGATGCTTATTTTAAACAAAAAAATAGGGCAAATATAGCCCTGCTGTTTACTCTGACATTACATCAAAGAATTTTTACATAAAAATAAATTTATTTAATAGTTCCAATAAGCTGATACATAGGCATAAATACTGAAATTACAATAAAACCTACTATACCACCCATACCGACTATCATAATAGGTTCTAACATAGATGTGAGGGATTCCAGCATAAACTCTACTTCTGTATCATAAAAATCAGAAACCTTTGAAAGCATAGCATCCAAATTACCTGTTTCTTCTCCGACTGCTACCATCTGTGTAACCATAGGAGGAAACAGACCGCTCATACCAAGAGGACCTGCTATACTTTCACCTTCACGTATACTTTCTCTTACTTTTATTACTGTTTGAGCTATAATTTCATTACCTGAGGCCTTTCCTACAATTTCCAATGATTGCATGATAGGTACACCGCTGCTGAGTAATGTACCGAGAGTACGACAGAATCTTGAGATAGCAACCTTTTTATTCAACATACCAAATATAGGCACACGAAGTTTAAGCATATCATACTGCATTCTACCTGCCTGAGTTTTAACATATTGATTGAATACAACTACCAGGACTATTACAAGTAAAATCACAGGCCCCACAACCAGAGGATTTCTTGCTCCTTTTGTAACACCTATTAATATTTTAGTGGGAAGAGGTAAGGCCAGATCCATACCTTCGAATAAATCTACAAAGGTCGGTAATATATAAGTAACCAGGAAAAATACTATAGCCATAGCCATAATCAAAATTACAACCGGGTAAGTCATTGCTGATTTAACTTTTTTAGCCAGTTTTAAATCAGCTTCAAGGAAATTGGCAAGTCTGTTCAGAACAGTATCCAATACACCACCCATTTCACCTGCTTTTACCATACTTATATAGAGAGTAGAAAAAACATGAGGGTATTTGCCAAGTGCATTGGATAAAGTAGAACCGCCTTCTACATCTTTTCTCACTGCTATGAGAACTTCCTGCAACTTTTTATCTTCAGTCTGCTGGGACAGAATATCGAGACATCTGACCATAGCAAGACCGGCATTAATCATAGTTGCAAATTGACGGCTAAAAATCGTGAGGGACTGCTGATTTACTCTTCTGAATCTATCAACATAAGCAAGTAAATCAGTTTGAACATTGCTTGAAGAACGTTCTGTAATACTTTTGACAGTATAACGCATTTCTCTCAACTTGTTAATAACAACACGTTGATTCTCTGCATCAATAGTGCCTTTTACCATTTTCCCCTCAGAATCAATAGCCTCATAGAGAAATGTTGGCATAATTTCACCCCTTTCTAAACTTCAGTGTACTGACCAACTATAATGAAACCTAAAATTAATAATATCCACCACATTGATATATAACTGCTCTCAAATACACAGAATGTGCCTGTATTAAAGCACTTCTATCGTACGAAAGCCAGTTCTACACCTCCTTTACAATTTTTTATATATAAATCTATCCCCGCGCAAAAGTAATGTAACAGATTAAAGAGCATCAATTAATCTCCTTAATTCCTCACGATGAGTGGTTCTGTTCATAGCCTCTTCATAATTTATCTGCTGTGTTTTATAAAGCTCCAGCAGTGACTGTTCCATAGTCTGCATTCTATATTTTGCTCCCGTCTGTATGGCATTATATATTTGATGAGTTTTACCTTCTCTTATTAAATTTCTTATACCGGGAGTAACTACCATAATTTCAATAGCAGGCACACGGCCTATACCGCTGGAATGAGGGACAAGTTGTTGAGAAACGACAGCCTGTATAACACTGGCAAGCTGAATTTTTATCTGCTGCTGCTGATATGGCGGAAATACATCGATAATTCTGTCCACTGTCTGAGAAGCATCTGATGTATGTAAAGTAGTCAGTACAAGATGACCTGTTTCTGCAGCAGTAATAGTAAGGGCAATAGACTCTAAATCTCTCATTTCACCGACCAGTATAACATCAGGATCTTCACGAAGAACAGAACGAAGTGCATTTGTCCATGCCTGGGTATCATGGCCTAATTCTCTCTGATTTACCATAGATTTTTTATGAGGATGAATGTATTCTATAGGGTCTTCTACTGTAACAACATGGCAAGCTCTATTACTGTTTATCTGATCGATCATGCAGGCAAGAGTTGTTGATTTACCTACACCGGTAGGGCCTGTCACAAGAATCAAGCCCTGATGCAACCCGGTAAGTTCATCCAGAACCTGAGGCAAATTCAATTCTTCACGGCTTGGCACAGTCTCAGGTATAGCTCTCAATGCAGCAGAAACACATCCACGCTGCCTGAAAACATTGATTCTAAATCTGCAATATCCCTGTAAGCCATGGGACAAATCCAGTTCCCAGTTCTTTTCAAAAACTTCTTTCTGTTTATCATTGAGTATGCTGTATATCAGGCGCTTTGTATCCTGAGCCCGTAA
The DNA here is from genome assembly GCA_964431735.1 of uncultured Synergistia bacterium. Classification (GTDB taxonomy): domain Bacteria; phylum Vulcanimicrobiota; class SpSt-956; order SpSt-956; family JAKJGF01; genus CALARM01. The sequence continues at coordinate 32,018 of CAYSLJ010000005.1, forward strand.
CCGTGGAAACTCGGTAGGCACAAGTCTGCCGCTTACTCGCAATGTAGGAGGCAGGCCTACTGTAAGATGAAGATCTGAAGATCCTCTTTCAATAGCAATTTTCATCAAATCAGCCATTCCAAAATTAGCCAGGTCTGCCATAATCAATTACATCTCCTCTCCTACATAAACGACTCTCAGACATTCTTCTATAGTAGTGGTACCTTCCAGAACTTTACGTAATCCATCTTCCTGGAGAGTAACCATACCGTTTTCTATGGCTGCATCCTTTACTTCTATTGTAGGAGCATTTCTCAGGATGAGAGGACGAACGTTTTCATTTACCGTCATCATTTCATAAATACCGCTTCTGCCTTTATATCCTGTGCCCTTGCAGTGGTCACAACCTCTTCCGTGATAGAAGACTATATTTGTGTCTGCAAGGTTAAGACCGAATTTCGCAACAGCTTCTTCGGGAGGAGTATAGGCTTCACGGCAGTTTGGACATATTCTTCTTACAAGCCTCTGGGCAATTACTCCTACAAGAGCAGATGCAACGAGGAAGGGCTCTATTCCCATATCTATAAGACGGGTTATGGCACCTGCAGCATCATTTGTATGGAGGGTACTCAATACAAGATGGCCTGTAAGAGCAGATTCTATGGCAATCTGCGCTGTTTCACCGTCGCGTATCTCACCGACCATTATAATATCAGGATCCTGACGGAGGAAACTTCTCAATGCCGCAGCAAAGGTAAGTCCTGCTTTCGGATTTATCTGAACCTGATTTATGCCGGGAAGCTGGTATTCAACAGGATCTTCTACTGTACATATATTATCTTCAGATGTATTTAACATGTTCAGTGCAGTATAAAGAGTAGTAGATTTTCCGCTTCCTGTAGGGCCTGTAACAAGGATCATGCCATAAGGTTTAAATACAAGATCTTCAAATACTGCCCTCGTGTCAGGCATAAGTCCCAGTTTGTCAAGGCCTATCATAACGGCGCTTTTATCCAGAATACGCATAACTACCTTTTCTCCGTGAACAGTGGGAAGGGTTGATACACGAAGGTCATATTCTTTATTATCATGCTTTAAATGTATTTTACCGTCCTGAGGAATTCTTCTTTCTGCAATATCCAGGCTTGCCATAATCTTTATACGGGATATCATGGGAGCCTGAATATGTTTCGGAGGTGACATAACTTCATGAAGTACACCGTCTATTCTGTATCTTACACATACGTTTTTTACTCTCGGTTCTATGTGAATATCACTTGCTTTATCGTTTATTGCCTGGGTAATAATCAGGTTAACAACTCTTACGATAGGAGCTTCATCTACAAGTTCTTTCAATTTGTCAAGTTCTAGTTCTTCTTCCTCATCAAGCTGTTCCAGATCACCGAAATCAGAAAGAGCTATATCCTGAACTGTTTCATGGACTTCTGCCAGGTCAGTTACACCAAACTGTTTGTTTATAGCTCTCATTATACTTTCTTCTGTAGAAATCATAGGTTCTATATCGAAACCAGTAATAAGTCTTATATCATCAATAGCAAATACGTTTAATGGATCAACCATTGCAAGAGCCAGTTTATTATTTTCCTGTCCTACCGGTATAACTTTATATCTCTGAGCGAGATGCTCCGGTATTGCACGGGCAAGTTCAGGATCAATTTCCACTTCATCAAGATCAATGAAAGGAACACCCATTTCCTTACCGATTACTTCAGTAACTTCCTTTTCCGTTACATATCCCAGACTGATTATAATTTTCTCAAGGGACTCATTACTGTTTTTTTGCTGTTCAATTGCTTTTTCTAATTGCCTCGGAGTTATTAGACCTTCTTCAAGTAACATTTCAGCTATATCTTTACTTGAAGCGCTTGAAGGGGTTATCATTAATTGTTCACCTCACAAATTTTATCAATAATATTATTATACCAGGCATCAATCATAAGAGCAATACTTACTCACTCTTAAAAATACAGAGTAATAATGGATATTACTAAAAACCTGACTTCTAAATATATATGACGCATCATAATTCTACAATCTTCAGGATAATCCTTCTAGTATAAAAATAAAAAAATCCTTTCTTTATCACATTATAATTCAGGGAAAAATCCTCTCCTTTTAAGTAAATAAATAGCCATTTTTTCAAATTGTCTCATTATTCTGGTAGTAAAAAATTCTCTTTTCTTAACAGGTGTGACAAGAATTGTCATAATACCGGTTCTATTGCCGCCCAGAATATCGGTAAAAATCTGATCGCCTATTACAACAGACCCTTCTATATTGCCATCCATCAATTTCAATCCTCTGAAAAAGCCACCTTTACATGGTTTTCCTGCATAATATATAAATGGCAAACCAAGTTTCTCAGACAAAAATTTGACTCTTTTACCTGAAGCATTTGATACTATACACATCTTGAACCCTGATGCAATAACTTTCTCTACCCATTCTACCACTTCAGAAGAAAAAGTAATCTCACCCCATGGAAGAAGTGTATTATCAAGATCTATCATTATGTAACTGTAACCCTGTTCTTTGAGCTTCTCTGTATCTATATCCTTAACAGATTTTACATACATATTGGGACACAGAAGTTTTAACATCTTATAAGTGAAAAGTGAAAAGTGAAAAGGAATATTTCTATTCACTATTCACTTTTCACTCTTCACTGTTTCTATACTCCTCTACTGCTTTTTGATGTTCTTCAAAGGTTTTGCTGAATTTATGTCTTCCCTCTCCCTTTACAACATAGTAAAGATAATCTACAGAAGCAGGATAAAGGGCTGCTTTTATGGAAGGCAATCCGGGATTTGCAATTGGCCCGGGAGGAAGACCTTTATATTTATATGTATTATAAGGACTTTCTATTTCTAAATCTTTGTATAAAAGAATCTCCTTTGGTTTATCAAATAAAAACTGTATCGTCGCATCACATTCAAGAAGCATATCCAGTTTAATTCTATTATAATATACTGCAGAAACAAGAGGTCTTTCGTCTTCAATCCTTGCTTCTCTCTCTACAAGTGAAGCAAGAACTATTATTTTATAAAAAGACAGTCCTCTTTTTTTTGCAATCTTCTCTGCATTTGAAGGAACAACTTCTTCAAAACGTTTTACCATCTTTTCAATTATTTCGTGAGGAGTGCTATCCTTATAAACAGAGTAAGTGTCCGGAAAGAGAAAACCTTCCAGTGAATGTCCTTTCAGGAGATGAGTATATTTAAAATTTATACCTTTACCGGTTTTAACTATATCTAAAAATTCATGTTCGTCAACAGAACCCTTTTCTTTCAGTAGCCGCGCAATCTGCCTGGACGTAAAACCTTCCGGCACTGTAAAATCATATGTTTTTGCAGTCTGTCCTCTCTTAAGATGCTCTATTATTTCCATCATGGACATACCGGTATTAAGCGTATAATCACCGGCCTGAAGCTTATCACCTGTTTTAGTATGTTTTACAACCAGTTTAAATATAAAACTGCTCTTTACAAGTTCTTTATCTTCCAGCACAGAAGCAATATCTCCGGTAGAACTCCCCTGGGCTATAGAAACAGTTACATAGTGACCGTTCTTTTTAGAAGAAAATATTTGAAGATAGTTCAATACGGATCCTGTCACTAAAAATAACAGGACTATAACAAGAATTACATTGAATAAACGAAATAAAAATTTCACAGATTACCCCCTTAAATTCGTAACGCGTAACGCGTTACGCGTCACGTCTCTTACCAGTTCTTCAAGAAAAACATGTCTTAACAAATCTGGATTTTCTTCGCTGCATGTTTCAAAATCATATCTGGCTTTTTTTACAGAACCTGTTCTGAACAGACAGATTCCTCTTCTGAGATAAACTTCACGCTCTGCCGAAGGTTCTTCTTTAATATAAATATTGTAATAATTTATTGCTTTATGATTATGTCCTGCTTCATCAAAAGCTCTGGCTACATCTAAAAGTAAAGCCCTGTTACCGGTGTTATATGCATAAACATTTTCAAGAGTATTTGCAGCAAGATTAAGCCTTCCTGTTTTTCTGTATATACTACAAAGCTCTCTGGCAAGCTCAATCTTTGTGATTTCCTGTTCGTGGGCTGTCCTGAGATACTTCTCCGTATTTTCCAGATCATTCATATCTTTATAGAGATAGGCGAGACATATCATTAAAGGAGGATAAAAAGGTTTTATCGATAAAGCTTTCTGAAAAGCTTCTGTTGCTTCTTTTATCTGTTTTAATCTCACCCGGGAAAGACCTATTTCAGACCAGGCTTTCCATGTTCCCTTGCTTCGATCCTGAAAAAAAAGAAGGTTACTGCAGTTTTCTATGGCATATTCAAACATAGTAATTGCACTCCGGCATTCACCCAGATTTCTAAGAGCCTCTCCCATATTAAAACAGGCTTCTGCCATAGAGGGGTCTTTAGAGATAGCCTTTTCCGACATTATTTTTGCTTCATTATAGCGACCGAGTTTATTCAAAATACCTGCATAAGTAGAAAAAAGACAGGGAAAATAAAAAAAACCGGAAGAACTATATTTTATGGCATAATCCAGATACTTAATAGCTTCATCATACCGGCAGAGAGACACATATTGTAAAGATATAAAAAAATAAAGAAAAGGATCCTTCGGATTTCTTTTTAAATTTCTGAGATATATATTCAAATCCCTCTTATATTTCTCTTTTACCGGATGAAAGACATCTATATAGCCATAATGCCAGATTCTGATACCTGAATCTATTTCTTTAAAATTGAGCTTTCTGTCATTACATATAATTTTTTCCTGAACCATTCCTTTAAATCTGAGGGAAGAGTGATTTGGAAACAATCTCATTACAGGCATCAGGCGAAAATCAGGTGTCACATCTTTATTCATATAAGTGAACTGTTCAAAATTAAAGCCCACAAAATCATTTCTGTCAATCAATTCTCTTACTTTATATTTCATCGGACTATCTATAAATTCATCTGCATCCAGTACAAGTATCCATTTACCATTACATTTTTTCAGAGAAAAATTCCTTGCATCAGAAAAATTCTCATTCCATTTATAATGATATACAGATGCATTGAACTGTTCTGCCACTTCAACAGTCTTATCGGTAGAGCCTGTATCTACAACAACTATTTCATCAACCAGGTCACGAACCTGGTTGAGACATGTATAAAGATTATATTGCTCATTTTTAACTATCATCGCAAGACTTAAAGCCGGCTCAGACATTTTATAGAAACCTCCTGTTATATTGTTATGCGTAATGCGTGATGCGTAAATAAATCCTGGAGTTAAACTTTTCACTACTCACTATAATCGTGATGCGTAACGCGTGACGCGTGACGGGTAGAATTAACCCCGGTTACTACTATTTACTACTCACCCTTCACTTTTCACTCTTCACGACTCACGACCCACGACTCACCATTCACTAAACAAAATCATACAGAGTAAAACCTTTCAACAAATCAGGAGCCAGTTCATAGGCTTTTTTCAGATCACTTCTGGCTTTTCTGGAGGAACCAAGATACCAGTAACATCTGGCCCTGTAAAAATAAACGCTACCGTCTGTTTCATCCAGTATAAGAGTCTGTGTATAATAATGAACTGCCATAGTGTAATCACCTGCATAATCGTATCTCCGGGCAAGTTCAAAGAAGAGATGTTTATTGGAAGGATAATAATCAAGCATTTCTTCAATCAATGAAATAGCATAGGAAGGAACGGCCAGTTTATCATATAAATCTATAAGGTCATAGCATATATCAAGTCTTTTTGGCGCTATTATCCGGGCTCTTTCAAAGTAATCACGGCTATGATCGTAAAATTTCAATTTACGATAACAATGAGCGGCATTTATAAGTAGTTTATCGGAATCCGGGAACATTGTCAGACCATTATTGAAATGTTTCAATGCTTCAGAGGGATTGTCTTCTTCAAGGTAAATCAAACCAAGTTCACAGCAGGCTTTCCATCCTCCTGTACCTCTGTCCATAACTGCGAACTGATTGGTGGAAGCAGAAGAAATAGCCTTATTAAAAGCATTTATCGCTTCTTCATTCTGCTTCAGACCGACACAGGCTTTACCGAGATTAAAATGTGCTTCATAAAACAGAGGGGACAGTTCAATACCTTTTAATGCCTGTTCTTTAGCATCTTCATATCTGCCAAGTCTGCATAGAGCTGCCGCACAGAGTGAATAACTGGATGGAAGATATACGCTATCTCCGGGATAATCACAGATTTCCTGGGCAGTCTTAAATGATTTTATACAATCTTCCATACGATTCTGAACATAATAAGATACACCGATATTATAATAATTAAAAGGATTCTTAGGATCTTTTTCTATGGATTTAAGAAGAAGATTTATATTTCTTTCACCTTTATTTCTTTCTTTATGAAGACTGTCCGTATAGCCATGGTGATAAATAACTGCATTACAGACAGCTCTTTTAAAATCACGGTCTTCCTTTGAATATATCTCTTCATGAATAAGATTCCTGTAACGTATATCTTCTCTATTCGGGAAAAGTCTTATAATTCTGACTTCTGCAGAATTACCGGGATCTTTACTGTCGTCCAGATAATTTATAACCTTCAAAAAATAGGCCGTTCCGTTATCTGATCCTGTGAGGTTTTTTTTTATTTCAGGGATAGTGGTTCTGTCCAGTTCTTCATCGGCATCAAGAACAAGTATCCAGTCTCCTGTGGCTTTATCAATGGAAACATTCCTTGCAGCAGCAAAATCATCACACCATTGAAAATGATATATTTTTGCTCCGAACTTCCGCGCTATATCAACAGTTTTATCAGTAGATCCCGTATCAACCAGAATAATTTCCCCGGCAAGTCCTCTGACACTGTTCAGACATGAGCTGAGAAATTTTTCTTCATTTCTCGCTATCATACAGAGACTTATAGAAGGATCCATAGGAAACCTTTCCAATCGTGACGCGTGACGCGTGACGCGTGACGCGAGGTTACATATGAGGCTATGTATAAATTTACTTTCAACATATATTCTGTAATTCCTTCATAAATTATTTAGATAAACTGCATCTGCATAATTTTCATCTAAAGCTTTATTTTACTGAGGTTCTCATAAATAATACATATATGCTCTCATAATAAGTAACAGGTGACCTGTGATAGTTATTTCCTGACAATCCCTAAGTACCGCAACAGGTAAATTGGTACAAAAAAAAATATGGCACTCACTCCTGTCCCTGGCCGGGCTCTGGAGGAAAAGATATGCCGTATTAAAAGAGAGTTATAAATTATATAGATGCAAAATATTAAACGTCTAAAAAACCAGTTTGTCACGCAACAGGATCATATATTTTCCGGAAGAGTCCGGCCAGGGACAGGTTTTAATATGGGTACTAACTTATTTGGAGCGGTACTAAGAGACTGTAAAAAAATAACCCTGGCAAATTGTCAGAACGGTTATTATCCTCGCGTAACGCGTCACGCGTTACGCGTTACGATACAAACTGTAACTATCAACCCCTGAGAGAAAAATAAAACAGGGGTTTCAACAAAACCCCTGTTTTATTAAATTACCGTTTTAATTTAGAAGCCGAACCCCTGCTGCATACCCATACCGGGCATCTGCTGTCCCATTCCCGGAACCTGCTGTCCCATACCGAGACCGGGGTTCATACCTGCCATCTGTCCACCGCCCTGACTCATCTGAAGTGACTGCTGACCCAATTGCTGGGAAAGCTGAACCTTCTGAGAGGTCTTGGGAGGCATATTTCCTCCCTGTCCCTGAACCATCTGAAGCTGTTGTAATGAGGTCTGAAGCATCTGAGGATTCTGTGACGGTTTTGCCTGAGGAGGTTGAAGGCCCTGTACCTGCTGCTGGCCCTGCTGACCCTGCTGCTGTCCGCCGGCCTGCTGATTAAGATATTGATCTACCTGCTGTGGATTTACGCCGCTGAGCTGTAACACCTGATTTGCAATCTGCTCTGCCTGCTGTGCAGCCTGTGCATCCTGTGCCTGATTGGCTTTGCCTGCTTCCTGTGGTTTTTCACCACCGCCACCTTCACCGCCGCAGCCGCCGGCTTCTTCAGGTTTCTTCTCTTCTTCACCTTCTTTGGCTTTCATAAGCTCTTCCAGGGCTTTCTTTATCTCATCTAGCTTCTGATCTGTACTTGCATTTGCTCCTGACGCATCAGCACCGGAAGCATCTTTTGTTTTGGCATCATCGCTGACTTCAGCTTTATCTTTAACCTTTTCATCAGCTTTTGTTTCATCGGCTTTTTTAGGATCTTTAGTTTCCTTTGTATCTTTTGCGTCTTTTGTCGCTTCTGTCTTCTTAGTATCCTTCTGAGCCTCCATCTTTTTCGGGGTCTGAGTCTTCTTTGCTGTTGATGTCTTACTTACATTTTTACTTGTGCTTGAACCTATTTTACCCATTAATATACACTCCTTTCAAATTTTCGAACTGATGTTATATCAGGGAAACATCCCCTGTTTTTTTATTTTAAAATCCCATTCCCATAGGATTTGCACCCATCATATTTCCCATACCGGGAACTACCTGTCCCGGCTGCATTCCCTGCATTCCGGCCATTCCCTGCTGCTGGCCCATTGCCCCTCCACCTGCCTGCATGGCCATCTGTAATTTCTGCTTTAATTGCGGTGTCTGTGGCTGCCATCCCTGTCCCTGGGCAGACTGTAAATCTGTTTGTAACTGCTGTTTGGCCTGAACAATATTACCGCCGCCCTGCTGCATTCCACCCATTCCGGGCATTCCACCCATTCCGGGCATTCCACCCATTCCGGGCTGTTGCATTCCGCCACCCATTGCCTGCATTCCGCCGCCTATTCCCTGAACTGCCTGTCCCGGTTGCATTCCGCCACCCATCATATTATTCATTCCGTTCATACCCTGCATACCGGGTACCATACCGCCCATACCTGCTGCCTGCAGTACTCTATCGCAATCTGCATTAATAATCATATCCCAGTCCTGTTTACCCTGGTTGGGATTCATCTGACCTCCCTGCGCTCCTCCGGCCTGAGGCGCTCCACCGCCGGCACCTGCTTCTTTACCTTTTTCGCCGCCGCCGCCTTCGCCGCCGCCGCCGCCACATTTTCCTCCCCCTTCGCCGCCTGCTTCCTGAGCTTTATCCTGTTTGGCAGCGTCTTCCAGAGCTTTCAGGATATCATCCAATTTTTTATCATCAATACCGGATGTCTGTCCTGTACTTGCATCTGCCCCTGTGGTCTGAGTTCCACTGGTGTTTGCACCTGAAACATTGGCACCTGAAGTAGTTGCACCGGATGTTTCACCCGGTTTTGTTTCAGAGCCTTCTTTTCCTTCTTTGATTTCTTTTTTAGCATCATCGGAAAGTTTTGTTTCTTCACCTTTTTTCGCTTCTTTTCCTTCTTTAGACTTCTCTGCTGATTTAGTCTTTTCTGATGCTTTAGTTTTTTCTGATGCTTTAGTCTTTTCTGATGCTTTAGGTTTCTGAGTTTTTGATGTCTGAGATTTCTTTGAAGAAGAAGATTTCGCTCTACTGGATGAACTTGATTTACTTCCGCCTATTTTTCCCATTAAATAACACTCTCCTTAATATAAGGTTTTATTCTTTACAAAAATAGCTGTTGTTAAAATATTACTTTTCTACCTGTTACGTATTATCACTACATTATCTGAAAATGTAAAGGGAATTTTATAAGATATTTTTTAAAAAAATTTATTTTACTTCCATGAAACAGTATATATAACCGCTGGTACAGGTGACAAAAAGAAAATTTTTATATTCTGATGAAATATTAAAATATTTAACACTCCATAAAAGTCTTGTTAAATCAAAACTATATGATTCTATAAAACCGCAATTATTCAATATATATATTTTATTTCCATAAATATTAAATGATTTTTCTTTAAAATCAGGGAAAGGAAATTTAAGATTATGAATAGTTTTACCTGATAAAACCAGGGGGGAAGATCTGACAGGACTTCCTGTATCAAAATTCCATAACACATGACCGTTCTGTAATTTTAAAACAAAAATCTCTCCCTTACTGTTAGAGGCATATACTCTGTCATTAAAGATTACAGGATAACCGCCCATAGACCAGTTATCTCCCAGGCAGGTCTGCCATAAAATTTTGCCTTTTCTGTTTAAACAAAATATAAAATCAGATGAAGCAGAAACTATAATTTTATCACCTTTTATCACAGGAGTGGAATAGTACAGAGAAGAAAGTTTTCTCCTCCATAATTCACTGCCCTTAATTATATCAATCGAATAAAAAGAACCGTCAGAAAAAAAACAGACTGTGCCACTATCATCATCAAGAGCCATACCATTTATAATTCCGTAAGATAATCTCCATTTAATAGCACCGGCCATATCCAGACAATAAACAGACCCGTCCGTAGAGGCAAATATTATAAGCTTATAAGCTGCAGAAATTACAGGAGTGGCTCTGATACCGGACTCTGAAATAAAGGTCCATATAACATGTCCTTTCATGGCATCGATGGCATATAAAAAACCGGTTCCGTCACAGCATAGTCCGCCGGTAAAAATTATCTTTCCATCACAGGACATAACAGGAGAAAAAGTATCTGTAAGAGAGACTTCTTTAAATTTCCAGAGGAGATTTCCCTTTACAGCTCCAAGACAGTAGAGGGAACCATCACAGGAAGAAAAATAAACTCTCCCTTTTCTGACCAGCAGGTCTGTAAAAACAGGTTTTCTGTCACAGGTATCAAAAGACCAGCACAGAGTTCCTGACTGATTGAGTGCCAGAAGGTGCCCGAAATCACTGCCGAGAAAAATTTTTTTATCCGAAAACACTGGAGAAGGTGCCGGGCTCCTGTTATATATGCCTGAATTAACGGCGCCGGCCTGCCAGCACATGGAATAAAGATCTGTTCTGTCAGGATATGATGGTTTCAGAGACAGTTCTTTTACAGTAAATATATAATGGAGCGGTATATTTAATTTCTTCAGGTATTCAACACCTTTACTTTCAAAATTAAGTATGGAAAGAAAGGCAACTGTAATACATCTTTCCAGGGAAAGAAGTTTTATAGCCTCCAGTGCCGAATCTCCTGAGTTTATAGCATCATCAACTATAATAACGGTAGAGTCCTTCTTCAAAGGCCCTTCTATCTGTCTCTGAAGGCCGTTTACTTTAGGTTTTTTCCTTATATAAAGTCCTTTAACAGGAGAACCTTTGAGATGGCTCAGAAGAACTATCTGGGAAGCAATAAATCCTCCTGTTATGGCAGGCCCTGCTATATAGTCAGGTTTATAGACTTCTATCCATTCCATGAAAATTTCTGCTATTATATTGGAATAATAAGGGTCTAACATTTCTTCCCTCATATCAATAGTCCAGCCTGCAGGCCTTCTGGAGCCTCGAAGAAGCCCCTGATTCCATTTAATACTGTTATTTAATATTCTTTCATAAAGTATTTTTTTATTTTTTTCCATGTCCGACATATATACAGATACACGTCCTATCTATAAGTTTCCACAAAACAATAAAGATAACCGTCATTCGAGCTTACGAGCAAAGTATTACTGTAAGGAGGTATTTCTTCCTGCAAAGAATAAACACTCCATAGTAATACTGTGGCATCACTGTTAAATATATGTGTAAGACCTCCAGGCCCCGGATAATAGAGCCTGTCACCTCTGATATTAAAAGTATTTTTCTTTAATTTTCTCTGATTACATGCAGGTTTATCTACAGATATTCTGGCAGACGGGAATATTCCGCATGGTGCCATGACAGGTCCTCCTGTTTTAAAAGACCATAGAATAGAACCGTCATAAAGGTTCATTACATATACCGTTCCTCCGTAACTTCCCGCGTAAATCCTGCCATGTTTTACAACAGGGTAGGCACACATTCTCCATTCATCAGACATACACCTCTTCCAGATAATTTTCCCTGTCATTTTATTGAAAGAGAATATATAATCTGCTTCCGTTGCAATAACAACCATATTATGACTCAGGGCAGGACGGCAGTAAAGCCAGTGACCGACTTTCCTCTTCCATACAACTTCGCCTCTGTTATTCAAACAGTATAAACAGCCATCATAGGAGGTAAAATAGCAGTAATCTGTAGCAGGATCTGCCGTTATACCGCCTTTAATATATCCTTCTGTTATAAATCGCCATTTTTCAGTTCCTTCATATAAATCAAGAGCATATACTGTTTTATCCAGGGATCCGACAAAAACAGTATTTGTATTACTGTTAATGCCCGGTTCACATGTAACATATTCACCTGTTTTAAATCTCCATTTAAGAGTTCCGTCAACACCGTTAAAAGCACAGAGGTCTCCCCCGTGAGAACCGTATTCAATACCGATAAAAAACAGTTCACTGGCCGGATCAAATACAGGAGAAGAACATCCTACCCAGTCACCCCATTTCTGTTTCCACAGGACTTTCCCGGAAGCAGCTTTCAAACAATATGTATACCCGTCATAAGCTCCGAAATAAACCCTTCCTTTTCTATAAACAGGTGAAACCTGTATGCCTCTGTATGTTTCTCCTACAGGGAAAGACCAGTCAGGGAAACCGTTCGAATGAACAGATATAAAATATCCTCTGTCACTTCCGAGGAATATTCTTCCTTCTCCCGGGACAGGGCCGGATTTGGGTGCATAATAAGCTCCGCTGTTAACAGGCCCTCCTTTCCATACAGGCAAAAACATAGTATTATCTTCCGGTTCACGAGGAGGTTTCATATTAATATCACTGAGAGTAAATATATGATGAAGTGGTATACCCAGTTTCTTTATGTCCTGTTCGCCGGAAGCCTGAAAGTTGAGTATAACTGCAAGGGCAACAGGTATGCATCTGTGTTTTACAAGCTGTTCTATACATTTTAAGGCTACATCGGAGGAATTTATAATGTCATCGAGTAAAAGAACTTTAGACCCCTCTAAAAGCTGTCCTTCAATCTGTCTCTGCATGCCATCCGCTTTCGGTTCCCGTCTTATATACAGTCCTTTTACAGGAACTCCCCGGATATGACTTAAAAGGACAAGCTGAGAAACAAGACATCCTGAAGCAACGGTCATACCTGCCACATAATCGGGTCGATATCTCTCAATAAGAGGCATAAAAAGTTGTGAAATAACATGAGCAAGTTCAGGAGTAAGTATGGCTTCTCTCAGATCTACAGTCCAGCCGGCAGGGCTTCCGTCCATAAGAATACCCTGGCCCCATTTAATTGCATTATCCACTATTTCAGAATAGAGCATTTGTCTATATCTTTCCAGTTTTTTTTCAGATGGCAATTTCATAAAGAATCCCCCCCCTTTTTTCAGTTATCAGTGAGCAGTTATCAGTCAGGGTGACAATTAAATAACTATCTCAAATATATTAAATCGTGACGCGTAACGCGTAACGCGTGACAGGTGGTTCGTGATGCGTAATGCGTGATACGTGATGCATAGTTTCACCGGTACCGGGCGAACCACAGTAGTTCGCCCCTACTTCTCACTTCTCACTACTAAGTACCGCTCCAAATAAGTTAGTACCCATATTAAAACCTGTCCCTGGCCGGACTCTTCCGGAAAAGATATGATCCTGTTGCGTGACAAACTGGTTTTTTAGACGTTTAATATTTTGCATCTATATAATTTATAACTCTCTTTTAATACGGCATATCTTTTCCTCCAGAGCCCGGCCAGGGACAGGAGTGAGTGCCATATTTTTTTTGGGTACCTATTTACCTGTTGCGGTACTAAGGGACTGTAAAGAAATAACCCTGGCAAATTATTAGAACGGCTATTATCCTCGCGTAACGCGTGACGCGTTACGCGTTACGATACAAACTGTAACTATGATGTAGTTATTTCCTAACAACCCCTAACTATTTCCTCTGTTTTCTCTTATTCTTCTTAATGCTCATAACTGCTTCTATTTCGTCACCATTTTTCTCTTCAAGAGCCTTTACAGCTTCTTCGGGAGTTACTTTGGTTCGTCTGCATACATAATCTATTTTTTCCTGGTCATAAATCTTGCCATCTGAAGCAGGAGGAGCAGAAGCAGGTTTTTCTTCAGGAGGCGGAGTTGGTGGTGTTTCCTGTGTTTCTTCCGGTGGTGCTGATTTCCGTTCCGCTCTTTTCTTTTTCTTCAAACTCATTACAGCCCTTGCCTGATCGCCATTTTCTTCTTCAAGAGCATGTGCTGCTTCTTCAGGTGTTATACCTTCAACTCTGGAACATATGTATTTAATGGTTTCTTCGTCAGGGCCGGTCTTTGCAGGAGGAAGTGCAGATTCTTCAGCTTTAACAGGAACAGCTCTGGTTTTCGCATCTTTTTCTTCTGCAGGTACCGGTTCTTCTTCTTTCTTCTTTTCTCTTTCCTGTCTCCGTCTGGCAGCTCTTTCTCTCGCACTTGACTTTTCTTCTTCTTTCATTTCCGAAGAAGTTACAGTTTCTTCTATGTTCGACTCTGAAGGAGGAACCACTTCTTTTTTTCTTTCTCTTTTTACAGGTACTATATCTTCAGCCAGCGGTAAAGCATGGTCACTTAATGCCATTTGTTCTGCAGGTATTGTACCGAGATGTTTCAGGGTCATTTCTACATTCTTTCTGAATTCAAAGGCATCTTTTTCAACAAGTTCAAAGGACAGATTATAATAGAAATAGCCCGATATAATAAGAATAAATACTACAGCAAAGGGAAAAATTAAAAAATTAACAAAAAATATAAGGAAAGGAATAAAAATTAATAAAAATAACCATATAGAAGGAAAACTGAAGAAATCTTCTTCATGTTTACGAATCAAAAACATACCATTGACCAGCCTGTTCCATAAACTATCATTGGATCGACCTTCATGTTCAGGAGGAAGTATATCTTCATGTACTATGTCTTCGTCAATATTAAATTCCATCCCTTTTCTTTTTGAGGCAATGATTTCAATGGCTTTTACAGAATCGCCTCCTGCCTGAATAAGAGCATCTTTTGCTTCTTTATATCTTATGCCTGTTCCATGGCAGATTCTGTCAAGGGCATGAAAATCCAGTTTTATCCTGCTTGGATCAACTTCTTCTACGGAATATTTTTCTCCTGTTTTTTTCTCTTCTTCTTCAAAACCTGCAAACTTTTCATCAAGATCTTCCCTGCCAGGTAACAGATAAGATAAATCCATATCAGGGAAAAGTTCCTGAATAACCGGTTTTAAACTCTTATATTTAACTTTACAGAGTTCTCTGAGTATTTCCCCTGAGCTCTGAAATCTTTGCTTCATATCCCTCTGTATCATCTTTATAATGATAGATTCAAGGGATTTAGGTATACTTTCATTGTATCTTCTTAAACCTGCCGGGTCTTTAAAATGTCCCGGATTCTGCCCTGTAAGCAATTCATACATGATAAGTCCGAGGGAATAAATATCGGATCTGAAATCTATATCTTCGCCTTTAATCTGTTCCGGAGAATGATAGGAGTTACTTTCTATGTCATCTTTTACATGAGACAGACCTGTTTCTTCATAAAGCTTTCTGAGTCCGAAATTATTTAATTTTATTGTGCCATTATTGGCTATCATTATATTATCAGGCTTAAGATCACCATGAAAAAAATAATTACTGTGGGCATAATCCAGAGCCTGGCATATTTGAAAACCAAGCTGTACAGAATAAATGACAGGGTCTTTAAGACTGTGATTGCATAAAAAATCTTTAAGAGTGAAACCGTCTACATATTCAAGGATAAGATAAAAAAAACTGGATTCGGAACCGGCATCATAAAATTTAACTATATTTTTATGATTCAAGATATATAAAAACTGTACCCTGTCGAGAAAAAAATCCAGAATTTTTTCAGGACTTTCCCGCAAAATTTTTATAGTTACAGATTTATCAAGTTTTCTATCCCGTCCCTTATAAACTGTAGTAAAACTATCCTGTCCCGCAGTTTTCTGAATTTCATATCTGTTCTGTATTAACATTCCTAACATAAATTTCAACTTCTTTATTTATGTCAAATTTCGACTGTGTAATAAATTTTGCAAAAACCTCTATTGAAACCTTATTTCATGGTAAGTTTACACAAAACATATTACACTCTCTTTTTCTGAAGAGACAGCAACAGAATTACGCTTCCTACTCTTCTTTATGCCGCTTAAAATTCAATGTTTCAAGATACCCCTGAAGTATTATTACTGCAGAAACCTTGTCTACAACTTTCTTTCTTCTTGCCCTGGACATATCTGCTTCTATAAGGGTTCTTAAAGCCTGTCTGGTAGAAAGTCTTTCATCAAAATAATCTATTTCTTTATCAGGAAACAATTCTTTAAGTGTTTCCCCGAAATCTATAACTTTTCTGGCCTGAGAGCCCATGGTGCCGTCCATATTTTTAGGCAACCCCAGTATGACAGTGGAGACGTCATGAAGTTCTATTATTTTCTTTAAACAGGCAAATATATCGATACCATGGCCAATATTTATTACTTCCAGCGGATTGGCAATAGTTTTTGTAATATCACTCAGAGCCACCCCTATTCTTCTATCGCCAATATCAAGCCCTAAAATTCTGTTATTCATCTTCCTCTACCTTTATCAAACTATCCGGTATTTCATCTGTATCGTAACGCGTAACGCGTAACGCGTGACGCGAAGATACTAACCGTTCTAACAATTCTGTCAGGGTTATTTTTCTACAGTCTCTTACTCATTTTCCGGTGCCTTTATCAAACTATCCAGCATTTCAATAGATTTTATATTTTTACCGAGATGATAAAACAATAAGTGTCTCAAAATCCACCTGCTTTCCCTGTAAATCCTGGTGGAAGGAGATAGTTTTCTGATACTCAAAGGTATTATGTTTTCGAGCTTTCCAAGGAATTTTATAGTTTCTGAAGAAACAGCAATATAACCGCTTAATTCTCTTCCGGCACATTTCTCACACAGAGTTCCTCCGAGAGAGATATAAAACTTCATAGTCCTGTTTTCAGAGAAATCGCCGCATTTCTGACATCTGTCCAGAACAGGCCTGAACCCCAGAACCGTAAGGAGTTGCAGTTCCATATAACGAAGAATGAGTTCCATATTCTCTCCATATTCCAGAAGAGACAGAACAGATAAAACCAGTGAGAATAATTCAATATTTTCCTGGCCCGGCAATATGGAATGTTCCACCAGTTCAATAAAATAACTGGCACATGTAAGTTTTTTCAGGTCTTCTCTCAAACCGTAATGAGGATTGGAAACTTCTACCTGAGAAATCCCGTCCATACTTTTACCTTCTGACAGCATCAGATAGACATGAGAGAAAACCTCCAGAGTACCGCTGAATTTACTGGAAGGCTTCCTTACACCTTTTGCAACTGCGTCAATTTTCCCGTAAAGAGGGGAAAAGAGAATATATATTCTGTCAGATTCCCCTAAATTACGGGTTCTTAATATCACTGCATCTGTCTTATAAAGACTAATAGCCATCACCTTTAGCAGCTTTATTTTCCACTATGGCAACACTTGCGCTGGCACCAATTCTTGTTGCTCCTGCTTTTACCATTTCCATAGTTTTCTTATAATCACGAATACCGCCTGATGCTTTCACACCCATATATTTACCGACGACTTCTCTCATAAGAGCAATATCTTCCGCAGTGGCTCCGCCGGGGCCAAAACCGGTAGATGTTTTTACGAAATCTGCACCTGCTTCTTTTGAAAGTTCACAGGCTTTAATTTTTTCTTCACGGTTCAGAAGAGCTGTTTCCAGAATAACTTTAACAAGCCTTCCTCCTGCAGCCTCCACTACAGATTTGATATCATGAAGGACGAGGTTATAATCTCCTGCTTTAAGGGCACCTACATTTATAACCATGTCTATTTCATCTGCTCCGTTTGCCACTGCATCTCTCGTTTCCATTGCTTTTGTTACGGACGTATCGGCTCCGAGAGGGAAACCTACTACGGTGCATACCTTTACCGGACTTCCTGCCAGTAAATCCCTTGAAAGGGCAACATTGGTAGGGTTAACACAGACAGAAGCAAATTTATATTTCCTGGCTTCTTCACAGAGTTTTATTATTTCCTGTTTTGTTGCATCAGGTTTCAGAAGTGTATGATCTATGAGTTCTGCCAGATTTATTTTAATATCTCCGGATAGTCCCGGCGAGGCTCCTACACGTGTTGCTCCTGCATCAACTATGGCTTCCACATTGGCAGTCAGGTCCTGAACACAGAGACCGCATCCGCCACATTCCCCTCCTTTTGACCAGGAACACATAAGGCCAGATTTCTCCGGAATTGAGGTAAGATCAGAAAGATGTTCTCTGAAATTCTTCAGAGGCACAAGTTCAACGCCAAGGCTTCTGAGCTGATCAAGTCTGGCTCTGAGTCTGGTATCAAGCCGCGAATTGGTGCAAATACTTTCTGTTGATGACATAGAAAGGGATAAAAAGATACCATCGGGAGCACATACGACTTTTTTCCCCATATAAAGAGCCTGAAGCACTATTTTGCTTATAAAAGTATCACCTATAAGAGATGAAATTTTAAAGGCATCGGACATGGTCAAAATAGGTACAATAACAGTTTTAACCTCTTTCACCATATTAAAAATTTCTTTAGAAACATCTTTTTCTATATTTTTCACATGAGGATTTATTTTCCTGAGACCTTCTTCTCCCAGTTTTTCTCTTGCTTCTTTAGATATAGCCCATGCACAGTTACAATCCTGGCCCATCATAGTTCTGAGAGTCTGAAAAACTTCATCGAAACCTTCCTCTCCTCCTCCCAGGACAACAAGCCCTCCGTGAGATTTTCCTGAGATTTGCTCAGGCTTTATCGAAGGAGCACTTACTTCAAGTTTATTTACTACTTCTTTTGTTATAGCTTCAACCAATTGTTTTAAATCCATATCCACCTGGTTACACCTGCCTTTTTTAGTTCGTAACGCGTGACGCGTGACGCGTGACGCGAGTTATATGAGATTCGTGACGCGTAACGCTGACGCGGGGTAAGCTGTTACCCTTTAACATGCTTTCTTTCCACATCCATTATTTTGGCAACTCTTCTTGAATGTCTGCCGCCTTCAAAGTCAGTAGAAAGCCATGTAGATACAATTCTTTTTACTAATTCTTCTCCTGTAACTCTACTGCCAAGGGTAAGGACATTTGCATCATTATGGGCCCTTGAATTCCAGGCAGTAAAACAATCATAACAGGCAGAAGCACGAATTCCCGGCACCTTGTTCGCTGTCATGGCACTTCCGCATCCTGCTCCGTCAATAATTATACCGAGAGAATTACCTTCTTTGCTTACAGTAGATGCTACAAGGAAGGCAATATCCGGATAATCTACGGGATCTTTACTGTAAGTTCCATAATCAGTAACATCATGACCGAGTGTTTTTATATATTTCTTTAAAACTTCTTTAAGTTCAAAACCTCCATGATCACTGCCAATTATTACTTTCATAACAACCTCTCAGTTAAAATTTAATTTTTTTCGGAAGAATTTTTTCCACTTCTTCATGAGGACGGGGAATGACATGAACCGATACAAGTTCCCCCACTTTTCTTGCAGCTTCCGCACCTGCATCTACGGCAGCTTTTACTGCTCCCACATCTCCTCTTACAAGTACTGTTACATAGGCAGAACCTATTCTTTCTTCACCTATTAATTCCACATTTGCAGCCTTGACCATTGCATCCGATGCCTCAATGGCTCCTATAAGACCTTTTGTCTCAATCATACCAAGGGCTAAAATACTCAAGAAGAACACCTCTCTTTATTTATAAACAGTCATAATATTAACCACAGATCACTCTATATCGGAGTATATACATTCTATATATACTTCTTTTTCCCTTCCCCTTAAATTTAATATAAAAAAATACAATAAAATTAAATTTTATATAGATAATATTAAAAAAATATGTTAAAATATAAAGGTATTATTATACTTTTGCAGATTTTAAAAACTGTAACAAAATACTCTATTCAATTTTTATGTATCAGCTGCCAGGTCAGGAAGATTAAAATTAAGAATCTGTTTAACTGTAAAGCCAGCAAAAACAAGGACATCATGAAAAAAAGTGCAAAAATTCAGGATAAATATAGATGAAAATTTATTTTATGGAAAGTACATAAAAATTCATCAAATTCTATTTTACGAGTTATTTTATACATGCAGTAATGAAATATTAAATGACAACTAACAGGCAAACATTTATATTTATAGAGAAAAAATTTATTTTACTTTCAGGAGATTTTTATGGCAGACTCTATAATAAAACCCGGTGAATTTATGACTGTAAGAGCATGCAATAACAGTAGAAGGAAAGGGTTCAGCCTGACAGAAATAGTCCTGGCTGTGGCGCTGTTAGGTCTCGTACTGGTTATAGTATGCAGTGTATTTTTCAAGGCATTAATGGGAATAAAAAGAGGGCAGACAGGGGGAACTGCCATGTATATAATAGGTAAAAAAATTGATGAAGTTAAAAGTGTTGATCTCGGGAAAACAGACGGAATTGATATTAAAGAACTCTATCAGCACATAGAGGGATACGATCCTCCCCCTGCAGATCTGGGGAAAAAATATTTAAGCTGGAACACAACAGAGTTTTCAGAAAAAGTTATAACAGGTAAAGAAGGCACTAAAGGTGAGTATGAATTTACAATAGAAATAAAAAACTATTATGAAGGTGCTTCAGCAATAGAAGATTTAAAAAAAGTTACAGTGGAAGTAAAATGGCTTGATAGTCTTCAGGGAAAGAAAAGAAATCTGAAAGTAGATACTTTTCTGGCAAGAAAGGCCTATTAAAAATGTCAAAAAAAACAGGGGCTCATACGTTAGTGGAAGTAATAATATCTATTGGTATTTTTTCTCTCATCATGGCCGGTATCTATTCGGCAATAGACATAGGATTTAAAACATGGCAGTTAGGAGAGGTAAAAACAGACTTTTACAGCAGAGCGAAGGTTATATTGACCTATATAACAAGAGATTTCAGATATTCCAACTGGATAAGTACGAAAATAGATAATGACGGAAATCCTGACTCATTAAATGAATATATAGTTTTTGAAAGTCCTGTTAAAGTTGATGGTTCTATTGATATTGAACCTAAAAATGGGAAGCCTCTGTGGCAGAAATATGTGTATTATTACATATACCCTTCTGTAGCAAAGGAACCGGGAGCTCTAAAAAGAACACTCTACTGCAGAACAACTGCCAGAAATCCTAAAAACTCAACTCCACAACCTCTAAATATTATTCCTTCTACCTATCTTGAAGATTCAAATATATCTGATACAAATCTCAGGGTAATAGGGAAAGAGATATATGAAATAGATTTTGAACAGTTAGGTACAGGCCTGATAATAAAAATTAAATTTAAAGCCAATATTTCAGAGCAAAAATCTGTTATGTTTGACAATAAAAACGTAACAGAAATAATAGAATTAAAAGCATCTGTAATACCGGAAAATTAATCAGGAGGTGTATATTTGATGAGAAAAAAAAATATAAAAGCTATTGTACTCATAAGTTTACTATTACTTTTAGTGCTGCTCATACTTATGTCTGTATCCATGATAACTATGAGCAGCAGTTTTCTATCTCTTGTAGGTAACAGTGAAACCAGGAATAGAGCATTAATTTCTGCCTATGCAGGTATTGATTATGCTATATGTAAATTGAACAGAGACCCGGCCTGGGGTGTTAAAGATCTGGATTTTATTCCTTCATCATCTATTCCGGTACCTGATTATCTTCCGGGATACAAAGTAGATACTAAGGCAGGAGCATATGCAGGTCTAACAGGAGCAGAATTTTTTATAACCTTCGGTAATTCCTATAATCCTTCTTCAACCTCTTTAAGTTCATACAGTTCATATTCAAAATATCACTCTGTAAATAATTTATTTAACACATCTCCTGCAGGAGATGTGCCTCCCTATAGTGCAAAAATTATATCTATAGGGAAATGTGGCAATTCAGTAAAGGTAGTAAAAGCTTTTTTAACCCGTTCTGATTTCTATCCCTATGCAATAAATTCGGAATCTTCACTTGTATTTGTAGAAGGTACTTATAATATAAAAGGAGATAATTCAACAGGCGATCAGGGTGACATATATTCTTCCTGGTCCGGTGACGATACTGACCAATTCAGTATAAGAGCAGATGGAGGTGTAAAGAAAATATCCTGCAACAATGGAATATTGCTTGGTAAAGGACCTATAAGTATTGCTCCAGGCAAACTCGATAATAACACCAGATCCAAGGAAAGATGTATTCCGGAATTATATCTCAGTAAGATTGACGTATCTGAGATATTAGACAATGCCAGTAATCATGAATATGGAGCATATACTCAGATAAATCCGGGTATGGTAACAGTCAGAGAAATGCCTCCTCCGCCTCCCAATCCACCTCCTTCACCTTTAAGTTCAGAAGAAAGTAATCTTCTGAGTCAACTTCAGAGTAACTTAATAGCTGACGCAGCAGATGAAACCACTACAAACGGACCTCCTGTCAGTAAAAATGGTTCCAGTAATATTACAAAATACAGTAATCCTGAATATAGCAAGTTTGTAATAGACGGGGGAGGGACAGGATTTGAAACAGTAGCTGCTTTTGATACATCCCAAATGAGCAATCCATTAACAAGAGGTGTTATTAAACTTAATTCTGACATTTTTATTGGCAATGCCGGCATAGGTGATGGAGATAGAAGCCAGTATTTATATGATTCAACATTCATATCAAAGGCAAACAATCCTGGAGGTAATAATATATTCAGAATATTCCGCGACGGTTCGTCAGATCTTTTCAAAATGTATAAATATACCTATACCTATACATACACAATGGATCTTACTTATTATCCTCCTGAAGAAAATCCCATATATAAAACTGATCCGAATACAGGTAAACAATATATAGATGGATATACTCATGTAGATGCAAAATCTACCAGTTCTCATTCATCTATAAGTGACGGAGGTACAAACAGTCCCTACGCTCAGGAAATAAATTATATTAAACTGGATCTCAACGGTCACAATATATACTCCAGATCCCATTTAATCCTTGGCGTTGAACTTATAGGAACAGGAAGGGTTATAGCAGACGGGAAAATAGCCTGTCTTTTCGGAAAAAACAGCAATCAAATAACCTGTATAAGCAGAGATGACCTTGATGTAGAGCTTTCAAATAATTTCGTAGATTCAAATAATAAAGGTTTTTATTATGCAGGAGATGATTTGAATATAAGGCCTATGAAATCAGACAGTCTCCTCGCATCAGGAACTGCAGGAAATCCCGGCGGTACAAGGGAGATAATGCATTACCCCCCGGGATACAGACTCAATAACAGTGACGAAATAATAATAGGTAATTATAATTCCGGTACGAATGATTATGAAGGCAACGGGATTAAAGCGGAAACGAAATCACACAAAGGTTATATTACTGTAACGGGCTGGGACTCTACAAATGGGAACAGCACTATTCTGGATGTGGCTATACAGATGCGTCACAATAAAAGCCAGCAGATAGAAATTCCCGAATCGTCAAAAATTCTGGTACCTTCATCCGGTTCAGGTAATGCAGTAATCGTAGATCCTAACGATATTGACATTACTGCTACAACAGGTATATCTACATCAATACTGAATACTATTTCATCACTTATTCAGGGGGAATTTAATACCGGTGATATACGTTACTATAAAGCAGTTTTGCATTCAACTTCAGTTGCTTTAAACAGTTTTTCCAGTGATTATGGTTCCAATTATCAAAATGTAAGCCCCATAGACACAGGCTCTCAGGAAGGAGAAATATATTTAATCCAGAACAGCAATTATATGAAACATATTCTGAATATTGAAAGAACCAATTTTAAAGTTCGAAAGGTTTCATGTATAGAAATGGAGTAATTTAACTCCACAATCTTTCCCTTATACTGTAATGGGGATACGGAATTACAACACTTTCGGCTATCATATCTTCCTGAGTTGCATTCTCCAGAGCTGCTTTTACTGCAGACTGAACAGCTCCCACATCACCTGTAAGGAAGACAAAACCTTTCCCGCCTAAACCGCGGGCAATTCTTATTTCTATTAATTTTACCGTAGCTGCCTTTACCGCCGCATCTGCCGATGTTATGGCAGACACGATGGAATAGGTTTCAATAACTCCCAGCGACTGTATTTCCGGAACATCTACAGCAGCTGACATGGCAGGAATTACTTCACGATGAATATTTGGAATAACAGTGCTGTTAATCCAGAAACGGCCTGCTATCTCACGTCCCGCTTTAACCGAAGTTTCCACAGCCCCCACATCACCGGAGATAATAATCACATATTTTCCCGGGCACAGAGGTGCAGAAATAACCATATTTACAGTAGCTGCCTTCATCATGGCATCCCAGGCGTTAATTCCTCTGGCCACACTGTTAAATTCTATTATTCCTATTGCATTATTCATTGTTAGCTGTCAGCTTTCAATCGTGACGCGTGACGCGTGACGCGTGACGCATGACGTGTGGCAGGTAATACCTGATCCTTATCGAAAAGCTACCTTTCCTGTATAATAATCGTGACGCGTGACGCGTGACGCGTGACGCGTGGCAGGTAATACCTGATCCTTATCGAAAAGCTACCTTTCCTGTATAATAATTGAATTTTTTGTAATTTCCTTAATTACACCCGATATACTTGCATGATAGCGGGCTCCGATAGAACCTTCCGGAATTTCGGCAATCACGTCTCCTCTGCTGACTTTATCCCCTGTCTTCACTACAGGGAGCGAAGGGGCTCCTATATGCTGTTTTAACGGTATAATAACCTTTGAAGGAACATAAGTTAAATCAGAGAAAGGAGCGTCATGGTCAAGCCTTAACAGATCCAGCTGAGATAATATTCTCTTTACCGGCAACTTGTGTTCTTCCCTGAGATTATTTGGCAAAAGATCTTTATTTCTGTGAGGATTTTTTATTCCCCTTCCGAACATATCTTTTTTCAGTTCCATAAAAACCTTTTTAGGTGACAGTCCCATAAAACATGCTATTTCACAGACTGAACATTCGACACATAAAAAAGCCTGTGTATGATCTTTAACGGGCATACCTAAAAATATATTCTTCATAACCTTATGAGGTTTAAGGCAATGGCCGAGCATATGTCTCGGACACATATCCGTACAGACCCTGCAGGAACAGCACACTTCTGCAGCAAGTCTTTTTACCGTTTTCTGTTTTTCTGACATATGAAGGGCAAGTTTATGGTAAGACGAAAGAACTATAAGGCCGCTCGTAGTTTTGGTAACAGGAATGTCAATATCTTCTATGAGCTTTCCCATCATAGGGCCACCTGAAACTACAACAAAATCTTTCACTGTCGCCCCTCCTGCAACAGCTATAGCATCTCTTACGGAAGTTCCTACAGGAAGTCTGACAGTAACAGGTTTTTCAACCTCTCCCGTAATAGTAAGAGGTCTGTCTGTTACAGGCAGGCCTTTCATGGAATCCGACACATTCAGCAGGGTATTTACATTATTTACAACCACCCCGACTTCAAGTGGGATACCGCCTTCCGGAACTATTCTTCCCGTAACGTCATAAACCAGAACATGTTCATCACCGGCAGGATAATAATTTTTCAGCAGGTGAATGGCAATGGGGACAGAAAATTCAGCAGTTTTCAGTACATTTTCGATAGATGAAATAGCTTTCTTATATTTTCCTTTAATCCCTACAATGCCTCTCGAAGCACCTGTAGCGATACAGGCAAGTTCAAGTCCTTCCAGGAGTTTTTCCGGTTCTCTGGCAGCCAGCTGCTGATCTACCCTGAGAAGTGGTTCGCACTCTGCTGCATTAACTATTACGGTATCAACACAGGCATTATATTTTACATAGGTCGGGAAACCTGCCCCTCCGGATCCGACAATACCTGCTTCTCTTACTGATTTTTTTATTTCTTCGGGAGTATACAAAAGATCTCACCTTTAAGAAGTGAATAGTGAATGGTGAATAGTGAATAGAAGGAATATACCTTTTCACTTTTCACTTTTCACTTTTCACCATTATATAATCCTAAAATAATCTACTAAAGTGCACCTTCTCTGTCTTGTAAAGGTTCTTGCAGAAGTAATTCCTTCTCCTGTAGGAGAGGCTATTGTAAAGGTAGTATATCCTTCTCCTCCCATACCGAGTCCTGCGTAAGTAGGAGCATTTTTCACAAATATTGTCGTATTTACGACAGATGCCATAAGGCTCAGATGTTCCACATCTCTGGAATGCATTGCAGATGTATGGTAAAAACCATGTTCTGCCTTTATTGACCAGGAAAGGGCATCATCGAAAGAATCAAATCTGGAAAAAGGAATTACAGGCATAAGCTGTTCCATCATTACAAGAGGATGAGATGGCGAAACTTCTGCAATTAAAATTTTTGTATCTTCAGGTACTCTGAGACCGATAGAGTTTGCTATTACGGAAGCATTTCTTCCTACAAATTTTCTGTTCGGCACAGGGAAACCGTGGTGGTCTTTCCCTGAAACTATCTGTTCCATAAGTTTCTCTAAATCTCTGGAACTCAGTTCAAAGGCTCCCTGACGGCACATTTCCGATTTCAAATGATCTGCTATCTTTTTTAAGGCAAAAATCTCTTTTTCCGCAATACATACAATATTATTATCGAGACCTGCACCGAGAATTATATCTCTTGCCGCTGCAGGTATATCAGCAGATTCATCTACCAGTACGGGAGGGTTACCGGGGCCTGCTGCTATAACCTTTTTCCCCGATTTCATTGCAAGGTCAACCACTGCAGGTCCTCCTGTGACAACAAGAAGTCTTACTTTCGGATGTTTCATAAGAGTCTGGCTTGCTTCTATAGAAGGTTCCGTCACTGTTGTAACGATATCGACAGGCCCTCCGACAGATTGTATGGCGCCATTGATCAGTTCCACAGCTTTCTGGCTCACACCTTTTGCTGCAGGGTGAGGACCGAATACGACGGAATTACCTGCAGAAATCATACTTATACTGTTATTTATTATAGTTTCTGTCGAATTGGTGGAAGGTGTTATACTGCCTATAAGTCCGTAAGGAGCCATTTCCACAAGAGCGAGACCTCTGTCTCCCGTATAGGCAGTAGAAGAAAGATCTTCCACACCGGGAGTCTTATCTATGGCAAGGAGATTTTTATTTATCTTATGGTCTACCCTTCCCATACCTGTTTCAGCGACGGCAGCTTCTGCCATGAATTTAACATGGGTTCTCATGACTCTTCTTATCTGTTCAATGATTTCTTTTCTTTTCATCACACCGAGTTTAACAAGTTCTTTCTGGGCATTATAGGCTGCATCTATGGCATTATCCATATTATCATATATACCTGTTCCCGTATGTTTATTGCCAGAGCTTACCACTTTACTATCAGTAAGCTTTTTCAGAACTTCTTCAATTATGAAATTTACTTCTTTAGGATCAAGTTTCATAATAATATTAGCTCCTCTCATTGGTTATACGAATCGTGACGCGTAACGCGTGACGCGTAACGCGAGGACTGTCAATATAAAATTTACAGTTTAAATTTTTAGAGAAAGGTAAGAGTTAAAAATTGCAAATCCTTACTCTATAAATAATCCTTTAAAAGTCTAAACTCTAAACTTTATTTCTATATTTTTTTCTTTTGCAATATCTCTTGCCAGAGGGGTTATTATAGAATTACCGGACACTTCCATAACATTTTTTCCTGTCATGGCGAAGGAAAGAATATCTTCTTTTGTAACAACTTCTTTTCCTTTTTTCTGCTGCCTTACAGGCTCAGAAACTGTAAATTCACTTTCCACTGACATTTTAAGAGACGAAAGATTTATAAAGTTAATTCCCCAAGAAGCAAGTCTTTTGCCATAGTTTGTGATAAAATCATAAAAAGCAGAAGGTCCTTCAGACAGACCTGCAGATTTTATCATCTGACAGTCGTGACTGAAACCGTCTCTTACAATTACAATCTTTATCCCTCTCTGAAGTGCTTCCAGAACAATCCACTCTACAGTCATCTGAGGTGTAATATTGGCGACACGACTGAGATTATATATGGAGAACACAGGAACAAGAACGAATTTTACATCTGCAAATAGTTCAGCACATACTCTATTTACCTGATTGCACATATAAAATTCCACAGAATTTTTGTCGAACTGTTTTTCTACCATATCCTGGTCTTTTCCGTCTGCCACAAGAACTGTTCTGAAACCATGACATGAAGAGAGTTCCCGGACTTCTGCACAGGTTTTCTCCCATGTTACCGGTTCATAAGACAGAGGTACAAGGACTGATGGTAAAGAAGTAGATAAAGGTGCTTTATCTTTTTTCTCAAGCCGTTTCAGTACTTCCTTTGTAATTTCTTCTATTAAATTATTTAAATAATCTACATCCATAATGTATCAATAAAATTCGCAACGCGTCACGCGTCACGCGTCACGCGTCACGATCCTTTTATTATAAATTGGCTTTCTTCTTCTTTTCACCTTCGCCTTCAGCCGGTGTATCACCTCTATATTTAATAGGGAGAACATCATCAAGGTCCGGATGAGGTCTTGGAATAACATGAACAGATACCAGTTCTCCAACCTTTCTTGCTGCTGCAGCTCCTGCGTCTGTAGCTGCTCTTACTGCTGCCACGTCTCCTCTTACGAGGGCAGTAACGAAACCGCCTCCTATTTTTTCATAGGCTACAAGTTTCACATTGGCAGCTTTTACCATAGCATCAGATGCCTCTATCATGGCAACAAGTCCTTTAGTTTCAATCATTCCGAGTGCTTCTAAATTCAGGGTAGTCACCCCCTTTCATAATTAGCTATCAGCTATCAGCTATCAGCTTTAAAATTTAAGGCAATTTCTTAATTTATATTTTCTTAAAAACAATAAGATTTCAGTTCACCCTATATTACTATGGTGAGCATAAATAATACATATTTGTTCTCGTGACGCGTAACGCGTAACGCGTAACGCGTGACGGGAGGAAGACTCTTATTACATGCTTATGCTCAGGTCAGTAATATCTCTACGACATCACCATTTTTGACAAAACCTGCATTTGCTTCATCAATATCTATATGCATTTCCAGGCTGTACTGACTGTTGACCCTTACGAGAACCCTGTCAAAAATAATCCCTCTGTCACCGGAAGTTTTTACCTTTACATACTGTTTATCGGAAAGGCCAAATTTCGCGGCATCATCAGGGGTCATATGTATATGTCGCCATGCACATATTACTCCTTCTTTAATCGTAACAGAGCCTTTCGGGCCCACAATGGAAATACCGGGACTTCCGGCAGTATCGCCGGAATCTCTCACAGGAGGCTTCAATCCCAGTTCAAAACCGTCTGTCATGGAAATCTCTACCTGTGTTTTTGACCTTTCAGGCCCCAGAATTCTCACCTTTGTTTTAACTCCTGCAGGGCCTGCGAGAGTTACCATATCTTCTGCGGCATACTGACCGGGCTGGGACAGATCTTTAAATTTTTTCAGTTGATACCCTTCACCGAATAAAATATCTAGATCCTTTCGTGACACATGAATATGTCTGTTAGAAACACCGACAGAGATCTTATTTGTTCCCGGCTCTTTATTTCCCATATATTTTTTCACAACCTCTTCCACAACTGACTGAATGAATTGTGCATCCATAAAAAATCCCTCTGAATTATCGTGACGCGTGACGCGTAACGCGTGACGCGAGGATTCCGTATAACCTGTTAAAAAAATTTTAACCGGAACAAAAATCTTAAATTACTTTAAATTATAGTTAGTTTCATAACTTATTAGAAATTAAGTGCTTCGTGACGCGTAACGCGTGACGCGTGACGCGAGGATTATCTGTAATTTGTTGTGAACTACACTATAATAAAGATAATTCTATAAATTTCAGGCTTTTCCTGCTCAGCTTATAACAGGTAAGAAAAATGTATTTTTTTACCGCTCCTTAGGGTCTGTAAAAAATAACTCCATCATACTTACAGTCTATATCGTAACGCGTAACGCGTGACGCGAGGATAATAACCGTTCTGACAATTTGCAAGGGTTATTTCTTTACAGTCTCTTATTCATGAAAAATCTTCGATTTTTTTCAATAAAACCATCGGGTCAAAAGGTTTTTCCAGGTAATCGTCAAAACCATATTCTTTTATTTCCGAAAGAGGCATTTTTTGAGCGCTCATAGCAATAACAGGTACAGTTTCGGAAAAAGTTCTTATTTCCTTTAAAGCTTCATAACCGTTAATGCCGGGCAATGTTAAATCCATGAAAATGACATCAGGTTTCTCTTCTTGTGCCGCCTTTACTCCTGCTGTGCCATCCGTAGCAATAATCAGATTATAGCCATCAAGTATGAGGCGCATCATTTTTACAAGCATAGGTTCATCTTCTACAATCAATATTTTTTTATTCAACAAAATCTCTCCTGAATTTGTATCGTGATGCGTAATGCGTGATGCGTGACGCGTAGTCTACAACTGCTCACTTTTCACTTTTCACCACTCACTACTCAATATCCCCAGTCTTTAAGTATTTTCTCGCTGCTGCGCCATTTTTCTTTTACTTTAACTTTAAGTTCAAGAAAAACCTTTGTTTTCAGAACCTCTTCAATAGATTCTCTGGCCATGGAGCCTATATTTTTCAGCATAGCCCCTTTTTTGCCTATAAGGATACCTTTATGACTGTCTTTTTCCACATATATAATAGCGGATATAAACAGAAGTTTCCCTTCTTTTTTCTCTGTCATTTCAGTAACTCTAACTGCTGTGGAGTAGGGCACTTCCTGATGTGTAACAAGAAGGATTTTTTCTCTTATCAGCTCGGAAACAATAAAATCTTCTTCCTGATCGGTTATGTCTTCCGGAGGATAATAGGCAGGGCCGGGAGACAGTATTTTATATATTTCCTTCAGAAGTACATCGCAGTTATCACCTTTAAGAGCAGAGAGAGGTATAATTTCTTTAAAAGAAAATTTATCTTTATAAAAATCTATCAATGTCAGAAGTTTTGACTTGTCTTCAAGAAGATCTACCTTGTTAAGAAGTAAAAATACAGGTTTTGCCTCTTCTTTTCCCGGCATTTTCAGACTGGACGAAAGCCATCGAAGCACAAATTTATCTTCCGGTCCTGTTGCTTCTGTCGCATCTACGAGAAGCAGAACAAGATCAACACCGTCAATGGCCTCTGCAATATGGCGGGACATTCTCTTTCCCAGCAGGTCTTTTCCCCTGTGCAATCCAGGTGTGTCAATAAAGACAAGCTGCATCTTTTCAGTAGTAAGTATGGCTCTTATATTATCTCTTGTAGTCTGAGGTTTTGACGTAACGATAGATACTTTACTTCCTATAAGATTATTTAATAAAGTAGACTTTCCCACATTGGGAAGACCTACGATTGTAAGAAAACCGGATTTAAATTCGTCCATATAATTCCTTTCGATAATAAAGTTTAAAGTTATCCCGCAGTGGCGAGGCAATGCCTCGCCGCTACTATAAACTGGTTCATTCAAGTTTATTTTTATCCACTACAAAATCACCTTTAACGTTTCCTTCTCCCTCAACTGTTTCTTCTTTTACATGCAGTGTCATTTTGTCACATGTCATCCAAGAGCCGTCATCTCTTTCGAGTTTCACATTATTTTCCATCAGGATAGTCTGGGGGTCTTCCGTATAGGTAGCCTTATCACATGATACATGTTTATCGCTCTGATCTACCCTGACCTTGCCGGAAGCTATGCCTTTTCTGGGTTTTTCCCAGAAAAATTCAAGGGAATCACAGTAAAGGTTAACAGGTCCGCCTTTAATGGGCTGATCTCCTTTTTTATTTTTATCCTGAACTATATGAACATTTCCTTCCCATATACCTCTTTTTTCTTCATAATAAACAGTCACTTTATCCGATGTAATGGTTGTTCCCGGCCTGGTAAATTTTACATTTTTATTTGCGTATGCTTCTTTGGTTTTAGAATTATAAATAGCTTCATCAGATGTAAGAAGACCATCCTGCTGCCGTATATTCACATTTCCCCAGAAACGGAACATCTTCTTATTATCATCACCGGAGAGATGGTCAGAAGATATCTGGACACGGGATTTTGCTTCACCATCTCTGACGGAAGAAGGAGGAGGAGGAGGGAGAGCAGTCGGAGGCGCAGAAGGCATAACAGGAGTAACAGAAGGGGGAACAGAAGGCAAAGGAAGAGGAGTCTGTCCCTGAGATAATGCTATATTCAGAGAAAGAATAAAAGCAAGAAAAAAAAATAAACTTGAAAAATTTTTTCTATATAAATACAATATACTTAACTCCTAACTTAATTTCGCGACGCGTGACGCGAGGATTGACTTTAAACAGGAAGAAATTCGATAAGAAATATATAAATCCTTGCCGGTAGGACTAAATATTCCTCTTTATATGAGAATCGTTACGCGTGACGCGTGACGGGAGAAATAAATTCTCATTTTTCGTTGTGACCGGCCCGGTCATGACTGTTAGGGACTGTAAGAAAATAACTCTGGCAAATTATGGTTTTTCTCCTCGCGTCACGCGTTACGCGTTACGCGTCACGATTGTAAATATGATAAGGTTATTTTTTTACAACCCCTTAGTAGAAATTTCTCCTGATTGTATCTATCCAATTCTTTATAAATTTCTAATTATTTTTTTGCAATTTTTATGCCAAAAAAAATCATCTCCTGAAATTGTAGAGATGACTGACACACTGCAATATATTCCTTATACAAGGATTAAAGGTGTTAAGAGTTACTAACCCCAGCTTAAGTATTAAATAAGGCAGAAGTTTAAGCGACCCCTGTTCAGGGATTATTATAAAAATTCACAGTAAAACCCATGACCGTTTCGGTTACAACAAAGTATAAGAATCTGCTCTTTCTGTCACGCGTTATGCGTTACGATTCTCATATAATACGCATCACGATTTTATATATTCCCGTAAATACTCTTCTGCTTTCTTCAGTTGAATATCTTCTTTTTCACCGACTTTACCGGCATCCATTTCTACTTTAATATCAGGTTCCAGACCCTTTTTATCTATATTTTTTCTATCAGGTGTCATATAATAAGCAGTAGTAATTTTTATTGCCCCTCCGCCTCTATCCAGTTCATATATGGTCTGCACTTTACCCTTTCCAAAGGTTTTTACACCGACAATGACAGCTCTTTTAGAAGCCTGAAGTGCCCCTGCAGTTATTTCGGATGCACTGGCACTGGATTCATTGACAAGAACTGCAAGAGGAACAGTTTTATGGACAGATCCATATGTATTATAGGCATTCTCTTCTCTCCTGTTTTTTATATAAACGACTACGGAATTGGGAGGCATAAATTTACTGCAAACATCGAGAGCTGCCACAACATAGCCTCCTCCGTTATTTCTCAGATCCAGTATATATGCTTTTGCACCGGATTTTTCCAGTTCCTTAAGTGTTTCTTCCAGTTCTTTATTGGTATCTTCTCCGAAAACACTTAATTTTATATAACCTATTTTATCATCTGTCATAGTGCTTTCCACACTGCTTACATGGATTTTATCTCTTACAATCTCAACATCCAGAAGGGCATCCAGCTTCTTTCTTTTTATAAAGAGGTGGACAACAGACCCTCTGGGGCCTCTGAGAAGATCTATAGCTTCATCAATGGAAAGTCCTTTTGTAGAAATACTGTCAATTTTAACAACTATATCCCCTTTTTTAATACCTGCTCTTTCAGCAGGGGTATTTTTCATAGGTTCAACTACAGTGAGTTGATTCTCATTGTTTTTGTCCAGTTCAATAAGAACTCCTATACCATAAAAATTTCCGCCCTTGAGGGAAGAATTAAATCTTTCGTATTCATCTTCATCAAAATAAACGGTATAAGGGTCATTAAGACTATCAATAAGACCGGTTATAGCTGACCTTATAATATGATCCCTTCCAACCTTTTCTCCGTACATATCCAGCATCTGTGAGAGATTTTTACGATATAAACTTATCTGAATATCAATATCTTCATTTTGAGGTATTTCCAGGAGTTTAGCAGCTTCGGCAGGAAGAATTTTCTTCAGTTCTTTCATAGAACCGGTCATCATGGATTTAACATCTATATCCGATACAAATTCTTTCTTTACCAGATAAAAAATCTCGTCTATAGAGGAAAGAGATAACTTTGAACTCTTTTTCTCTTCCTTCTGTTCCTGTGATGATGACACGTCAAACCTTACCACTGAAAAGAGGAATAAAAAAGTAATAGCCAGTATAAAGAAATTTTTTTTCACAAGCACTTCACAAACTCCTCCCATAAAACAGGTCGGTTGTTATATTATAATTCATTTTTTACGAAGGTTCAAGTACTATAAATCAGGTGTCACGCGTTACGTGTAACAGGTGGCAGGGAAAGGGATTTACCTGTTTTTCCCTGAAATTTTTCCCGGCGGCAGATTCCTGAAATGCGATGAAATAACAACTATTACAGGAATGGCCAGTTGTTTTTTTTTCATTATAAAATAAAGTTTTTTATTTATTTCATCCCAGTTATATCTGGAAGATATGTGATATAAAATCAGGCTCTTTACCTGTGCGTCCTGTGCCACATTAATTGCTTCCTCAAGAGTTGAATGAATATCATATTTTCTCTCTTCATTATCAACAAAGCTTGCTTCATGCATCAGGACTTCTGCTCCTCTTACATCATCGGGACATACAGGCATGGAATCTCCTACATAACTTAACACAATATATTCATAATTCTCCGTAATAAAAGATTTGCCGGCATGGTTTAAAATCATTTTGATATGCTCGTCTGACATATTACGTTTCTTCAATTCTTCAGTTAAATCTTCTCTTCTGAATTCTTTATTTAACAGACACCTCAATTGTTCTGTATTGACTTTTTTCTCTTCCAATGCTTCTAACAATGGTTCTGTTATCTGTCCATAGTCTTTAACAAGTTTAACAATTTCCGACTGACGAAGTTCCAGAAATTTCTTTTTTAATCTTGATCTTTTCTCCAGAAGATTATAGCCGAGTGTAAGGTGTCCCCTGGCATGATCTGTCGGGAAGCATCTTATAAATCTATTTTTAGATTCAGAATCAAGATGTACTTCATCGTTTTTATCAAGAGGATGCCATGTAAGGTCATATGTAAGGTTATAACAGCATTTTCTTATATAGTCCTTTTGAAGCTCAATAAAATTATCATTTTTCGGATAATATACTGCCAGAGGTTTTGTCTTATCACCCATGGCAGAATTTCTTGTAAGAACAATACCTGCAAGGCCTCCTATATGATCATAATGACCATGGCTTAAAAAAACATTTTTTATGCCAAAAATCTTATTACCCAGGGTAGTGCTTACACCTTCTCCTGCATCAAAGAGAAATCTCTCAGCTTTATAATAAAACCATGTAGAATACATAGCTTTGGAATAGCCGGTCAAATTATCTATAACATCATTGGCAAGACTCATTTTCAGTGATCAGCAAACAGCGATCAGTGACCGGTGACCAGTGACCGGTGAGCAGTTATCAGTTATATTACCATGCACTGATTACTATTCACTTTTCACTTTTCACTTTTCACTTTTCACTTTTCACCGATTAACTTTTCACCATCTTTCTGTGCCAGTTCCAGGCAGTTTCTATTATATTGTAAATATCTTCAAAAGCCGGTTTCCAGCCGAGTTCTTTTTTTGCCTTCTCCGAACTGGCTATCAGCACCGGCGGGTCTCCCGGTCTTCTTTGAATTTCTTCACATAAAATTTCCTTACCTGTTATTTTTCTTGCGACTTCTATTATTTCCTTCACAGAATTACCTTTTCCTGTTCCGAGATTATAAACAGAACTTTCTCCGCCTTCAGCAAGTCTCTTCAGCGCAAGTATATGAGCCTCTGCAAGGTCAAGGATATGTATATAATCCCTTACACATGTGCCGTCCTGTGTTTCATAATCATTGCCGTATATTTTAATATTTTCTCTTATACCTGCTGCGGCATCGAGAACAAGTGGTATAAGATGTGTTTCAGGAGAATGGTTTTCTCCTATTCTTCCTTTCGGATCTGCTCCTGCGGCATTGAAATATCTCAGAGATATATATTTTAATCTGTAAGCCCTGGCATAATCCCTGAGAATATGTTCGAAAACAAGTTTCGTATAACCATATGTATTTATAGGTTCATTGGGATGTTCTTCCGTTATGGGAATATGAAGGGGATTACCGTAGGTAGCGGCACTGGATGAAAAAATAATCGGTTTCACATTGCATTCTACCATAGCTTTTAAAAGATTAAGTCCGTTTACCACATTTTCATAATAATATTTCTGTGGGTTTTCCATAGATTCTCCCACATAACATTTCGCCGCAAAGTGAACGACACTATCTATGGAATAACGTGTCATGGTATCTTTCAGACAATCAATATCGGAAAGTTCTCCTTTTACGAACTCTCCTCCCAGGACTGCTTTCCTGTGTCCTTCCGAAAGATTATCATAGGTAACAGTATTATATCCTTTATCGAGTAATAAACTGACCGTATGGGAGCCTATATATCCAGCTCCTCCTGTTACAAGTATATTTTTCAAACATATTTCTCCTCTCTGTGTAAATCGTGACGCGTGACGCGTGACGCGTGACGCGAGGAAAGAGACTATTAATAAATTTCCATTCCTTACGCGTATCGTGACGCGTGACGCGTGACGCGAGGAAAGAGACTATTAATAAATTTCCATTCCTTACGCATTACGTTTCATTAAAATACTTCTCCTCCATTGGCAATGGAGAACTCCCGCAAAGATTGTAGTTTCACTTCTCTTCCCGAATTTTTTATCGTATTTATATATTCCCGGGAAAAATTTTTCCTCAGATAATTTGAATAGTTATTTATAAAATCAAAGACAGAAAGTTTTATAGAATCAGCTATTGAAGATATTTCTTCCCAGACAAATTCGGAGCATACTACAGGAGTAAATAATTCTTCATAATTCTTCCTGAACCTCTCTGTTTGATTTATATCAGATTTACTGTATGAATAATTGCTTATTATGGAATAATCTTCATTGATTTCCATTTTATATTCTTCCTGTTTTTCCCAGAGTTTTGTGCCTGGATGAACTCCCAGGCGAAACATACTTATATTGTTCGTATAACGAAAAACCTCTTCAAAGGTTTTCTTAAAAAACTGCATGTTATCTCCCGGAAGGCCGTAAATCAGATCAATGGTAAAAGGTCTCTTCATCAGGCCCAGTTTGAGAAATTCTTCTTTTTTTATAATTCTCCTGTTTATATTTTTCAAAGCCAGAGGGTTTAAACTCTGTATGCCTATTTCCGAATATATGCCTGCAGACTTATTTAAAAGGTCTATAAATTCTTCATCCATAAAATGAATGGATTGAAACATTGTTATAAGTGTACCTTTATTACGGCTGTTTATAAACTTTATAATATCGAGAGCTCTTTTCTTATCAAAATTAACGGCAGAATCTACAAACATAGAAATACTGGTCATATTTGTCAGCAGATAATCTATTTCTTTTTTAACCCTTTCGAGAGAAAAAAATCGGAGTTTTGTCATACCCCAGTGGCAGTAATCACATGAGAAAACACACCCTCTGGTAGTTTCAATCGGGTAAACATATCCTTTTTTTATCTTATATAAACCTGTAAGATAGGGAGACGGTATAATATCAAGTTCATTACGTATTTCTTTCGGAGGATTTGATATAACAGATCCGTCTTTTCTGAATATAATCCCTGCTATATCCTCCAGGTTTCCGCCGGGACAGACAGAATATTTTACAAGATCGGCAAAAACCTCTTCTCCTTCTCCCCTGACCAGTATATCAATAAAAGGATGTCTGGCAAGTAATTCTTCAGGCTTATACATAACCTGAGGGCCGCCGAATATTATTTTTATATCAGGAAAGCGTTCTTTTATCATGGAAGACAGGGACATGATACGCTTCATATTCCATATATAACAGCCGAAGCCGGCAATTTTCACATCTCTGTCTCTTATAAAATCCATTATTTCTTTATTCTGCATTTCCTGTTCCGGAAGTGATACTGAACAGTTAAAACATTTTACGGAAATATTTACCGGCAAATTATCTTTCGATACATATGCTTTCAGACAGTAAAGACTGTAAGCGGCATATTCAAGATATATGTTTTCCGCAGAAAAGGTTACAAGCAAAATTTCCATAAATCGAACATCCTCAGATATTTATATGAGAATCGTGACGCGTAACGCGTGACGCGTGACGCGTCACGACAAATAAGATTCTGGTTACTAAATTATCACCTGGTGCTGCCAGCGGTAAATACGACACAGGATATTCTGTAATCCTGTCTACTCGCGTCACGCGTTACGCGTCACGCGTCACGACTATAACCAGTGGAATATATACCGCTATAAGCACTTAGGAATAGAATTTTATTAATTGTCTCTTTCCTCGCGTCACGCGTTACGCGTTACGCGTCACGATTTAATATATTTGAGACAGTTATTTAATTATCCTTCCTTAGATAGTGCCGGTAGTAAATCAGATAACAGTTTATTATTCGCAGCTATTATGGAAGATCCTTTTTTTACCTTCCGGCCATAAAAATCTGTTACACTTCCCCCTCCTTCTTCCACCATAAGAATACCTGCTGCAACATCCCAGTAATTGAATGACTCCTGCCAGAATCCGTCATATTTCCCGGAAGCAATATAAGCAAGGGACATGGCAACAGAGCCTGACACACGGACGACTCTTGATATTTCATATATTTTATTAAACAGTTCCATAGATTTCTGAAATTTCTTACCTCTGTAATAATAATCACCTGTGGAAAAAACTGCTTTTGCCATATCATCCTGGGACGAAACCTTTACAGGTTCACCGTTAAGAAAGACACCTTTCCCTCTGACACCGTAAAAGAATTCGTCTGTTACAGGATTATAAATTCCGGAGTGAGTAAGAATACCATCTTCTTCCAGGGCAACGGATACAGCAAAAAAAGGAATTCTGGAGGCGAAATTTGTAGTTCCGTCAAGAGGATCTATAATCCATTTTTTACTATTATGTTTAATATCCTCTCCCGATTCTTCAGCAATTATATCACTGTCAGGGAAAGATTTTTTTATAGTAATTATTATATAATTCTCCGATTCTATATCGGCGTGAGTGACAAATCCTGCTTCCGATTTTTCCTTTTGATCTAAATCTTTTCCGAAATATTTCAATAATATTTCTCCCGATGTTCTGCACAGTTCAGAAATAAAATCTTTCATAAATACACATCCTCGATAATTATCGCTCCACGGGAACTAAACCATATAACAGGCAAGCCCTCAAACTGTGATAATTATTCAACATACATAAAAAATCACCTTTTTACTCAGCAAGCATAAATAATACATATATGCTCTCGTGACGCGTCACGATTTAATATATTTGAGACATTTATTTTCATTCCTAAGTACCGAGACAGGTAAGTTCGTAACCATTTATGAATTATCTAGTGAGTAGTGAGTAGTGAGTGGGTTTTAGCTCACTATTCACTATTCACTACTCACTATTTATAGTTTTTTGGATACTCTTTTACCTGTTCCGGTACTAAGGATTGCAAGAAAAATAACTCCGGCAAATTATGGTTATTGTCCTCGCGTCACGCGTGACGCGTGACGCGTCACGATTGTAAATATGATGTAGTTATTTCCTGACAACTCCTAAGTCAATCGTAAAAATTATTTATAAAAATTTTTCCACCGGCACCATTTGTCGCCACCATGCTGTTAAGATAGATAAGGGAGAAAATAAAAACATAGAGGAAAAAATATTTTTTTATGGAATTTTTTAAAGCGTAGAAAAAGTAAAATAATTTATAAATAGTAAGCAAAATTCATATATACTGAGCACCTGAAAGGAGTAAACCATGCAGACAGATCAGCTTCACAGAATAATTTTCATAAATGATCTCATAAAAGACGGTAAATATCCTTCTTCTCTGTATCTGTCAGGGAAACTACAGGTAAACCAGAGAACCATAGAGAGGGATATAGAGACAATGAAAAAAGAATTCAAAGCTCCCATAAAATATTGCCGGATGAATAAAGGTTATTATTATACATCAGAGAGATATTTTCTTCCTTCCATGCTTCTGTCAGAAGGAGAAATTTTCGGATTGCTCCTTGCGCAAAAACTTCTTTCCCAGTATGAGAATACTCCCTATGAAGAAAGACTCCGTTCTGCCTTTACGAAACTCCAGAAATATCTTCCCGATAAGTTTGAAATGGAAACAGGGTCTTTCCGAAAAAGCTGTTCTTTTGACCTGGGATTTGTAAGGAAAATCAGGATGGATCTGTTTGAAGATCTTATATATGCAATAAGAGAGAAAAAGCAATTAAAAATATACTATTACACCATTTACAGAAACGAAAAAAGCTGGAGAACAATAGATCCGTATCATATGAAAAATTATAAGGGTGAATGGTATCTTGCCGCATACTGCCACAACAGAAATAAGGTTATTTATTTTTCTCCCGGAAGAATCCATGAGCATGAAACAACAGGAGAAACCTTTAAAATAAAAGAAGATTTCATACCGGAAGAATTCTGGGCCACATCTTTCGGCATATATAAAGATAAAGAAGGAAAAACCCATGATGTGGTTATCAGGATTGATGAATATCAGAGCCGGTGGATAAGGGAATTCGATTTTACGGATGACAGAAGAATAACAGGCGTGGAAAACCATGAAGACGGCTCTATGACACTCAGGATGCAGGCAGAAGGGTTAGAGGAAATACAGAGATGGGTCATGCAGTACGGCAGCCATATGGAGGTTCTTGAGCCGGAGGGACTGAGGGAAAAGATTAAGAAAGAAGTTGAAGGCATGAGGAAGAGTTACGGGGTTTAATGAATCTTGTTTTTTTATATGTATAGTAAGAAAGTAGTAATAAAATGGGATATCCTGTTAGTAGAGATAAATTACTGGAAGAAATTAATCTAATTCCGGAAGATAAACTGGAAGAATTATTTTATTTTATTCATAATTTCAGACTGGGACTTGAGAAAGCCCCGGGTAACAAAGAGCAAATAATGAAATTTGCCGGATGCCGGGAAGATATGAATGAAGAGATATTTGAAGAATTTTCAGAAGAGATAAGAGAAAGAAAAAAATAAGCATAAAATTTTTTTACACCGGCGGATTTTGTCGGTGAGAATATATTATAGTAAGATTGTTATGAAATAAAAAGGAGTAGTAAATAAAAGATAAATGAGGATAAAATTACATTTTACCATCCCACAGGCCTTCCATTTACCTGTATCACACAATGAAATCCTGCAGGGGTTTATTTACCATCATCTAGAGAAATCACTTGGAGATTACCTTCATGAAGAAGGGTTCAACCATCAGGGAAGAAAATTTAAACTCTTTACGTTTTCCCGTATTTTAGGAGATATAAGATTTGATAAAACGAGAAGAGATTTTCATTTATCATCATCCTTCACACTGGTAATAGCATCTCCTGTAGTAGTAATACTGGAAAGTCTTGCAAGAACTCTTGTTAATTCAAATAATTTGCAATTAAATGGAAATGAAATTATTCTGGATTCCATTGACGTACAGGTAGAGAGAAACAGTTTATCAAATTCCTGTATAATTCGTATGCTCTCCCCTGTTACAGCATATTCGACATTGCAGACTGCAGATGGCAGAGCTAAAACCTATTATTACAATCCAAGGGAAATAGAATTCACCGAATTGCTCAGGAAAAATCTGGAAAAGAAATATGAACTGATTTATAAAAAACCTCTGCCTGAGGGAGATTTCGAGATAAACATGC
Source organism: uncultured Synergistia bacterium (assembly GCA_964431735.1). Classification (GTDB taxonomy): domain Bacteria; phylum Vulcanimicrobiota; class SpSt-956; order SpSt-956; family JAKJGF01; genus CALARM01. Next base: position 73,847 of record CAYSLJ010000005.1, read on the forward strand.
TTGGTTCCAGTAAAAACAGGGAGAAAATTATTACCTATAAAAATTACATAATAAAAGGCTGGATAGGAGATTTTGAAATAAAAGGACCGCCGGAACTTATTCTAACGGGCTTTGATGCCGGTCTGGGGGCAAAGAATTCACAGGGGTTTGGATGTTTTGAAATATTAAAAGAGAGGTGATTGTATGATTGAGGCGTTAAGGGAACTGGGAATTGTGTGTGGGAAGAAAGATTCTATTTCTGAAAATCCGTTTTTAGGTAAAGATCCTGGTTTATGTAAAGTAATCAATATTTGTATTAAAGAAAATGGCGGTGAATATACTTTTAATGAAGTAAGGCTGGAAGATTTCAATAATAATTACTCTATTTATCTTTATAAGAAAAAAGCTGCACAGGGTGCTAATTATACTCCATGTGGTCTGGTAGCAGGCGACATAGAAAAAACTATAAAAGGAAGAATTTATGGGTGGTTTAATGGAGATAAAAAATTTATAGGAATAGAAAAAGTATTGGAAATAGACAGAGAAAAAATCACAGAACAAATAAAAGGTATAGAGAGAGATAAAAAAACTAACTATCTGTTGACTATAAGTATAAATGACAAACATCTTGGAGAACATCAAGAATTTAAAGAGGAAATGTTCAATAGATGCGCTGAAAAACAAAAAGGTGTTTCTACAGATGACGGCACATGTTCATTATGTTCTGCAAAAGGATCAGTATTTGGAGATATCGCTCCATTGAGTTCTTACACACTGGATAAGCAATGTTACATAGCTGGAGGATTTGAAAAGATAAAGGGCTGGAAAAATTTTCCCTTATGTCTTTCTTGCAGTAATTATCTTCAGCAGGGTAAAGAAACAATGGAAAAATACCTGAAATTTAGATTGGGAGGAGTGTCTTATTATCTTATTCCACGATGTGTTATTAATTTTCAGGAAAATCTTCCTGACCTTATGAATGTTTATAAAAATTATGAAGATAAAAAGATTGATACAGAAAAATTAAAAAAGATTTCTGCAGAAGAAGATGATTATATACTTCCAATAATGCAGGATGTTAACGATATTTTTCTTTTAACTTTTTTATTTTATGAAAAAATATCAGCAAAGTTTATGATTCATATGGTCTTAGAAGATATATATCCAAGTAGATTAAGGGAACTATTTAAAGCCAAAGAAAAAGCAGAAGCTCATGAATATCTCAAAAATGTCACTTTTTCTAAAAAATCTGTAAAAGATGTAGAATTTTATTTTGGAACCTTAAGAGAATTTACAAAAAAGGAATTTTCAAAATCTAAAGCACCGGATCAGTATCTAAGTTTAACAGAAAAAATATTCAAGAATATTAGTATTGATAAAGGATTAATAATGAATTTATTAATAGAGAAAATCAGAGAAGCATTCAGAGGGGAGGGATACTACGATTTAATAGTGTTAAAAGCCCAGGTTATTTTAAATTTCTTAATGGCTTTAGAATTAATTAAAAATACAATGGAGGTGAACGACTTGTCAGAATTTGGTATTAAAAATAAATTAAGTGAAAAAGTTGAAAAATTCTTCAAGGAAAATGAAGGTACTTTTTATAATGCTCAGGCAAAATCTTCATTTTTACTCGGTGTTTTAACCAAGAACCTGTTAAATATCCAATATAACGAAAGAGGAGCCAATCCTTTTATAAAACGTTTAAAAAATCTTACAATGAATGAAAGGGATATAAAATCTTTATATCCCCAAATAATAAATAAACTTGAAGAATATGATTCAAATTATTATCAGCAACTTGAAGAAATAATTTCTGCTTATCTAACTTTATCCGGGACAAACTGGAAAATATCGGTAGATGAAATTAATTATTATTTTGTACTGGGTCTTACCCTGTACAAGTTAGATATATTTAAATTACAAAAGGAGGAAAAATAATGACACAGGTAAGTAACAGAAGAGAGATCGTATTTTTATATGATGTAACGAATAGTAATCCCAATGGAGATCCTCTGGATGAAAATAAACCAAGGATTGATGAAGAAAGTAGAAAAAATCTGGTTTCAGATGTAAGATTAAAAAGAACTGTCAGGGACTATCTACAGGATTTTAAAAATAAAACAATTTTTATAGTAGAAACAAGAGATAAAGATGGAAATTTAAAAACAAAAAAAGATCGACAGGACGATTTATCTATAAATTCTGCTGATGATCTTGTAAATAAATGCGTTGACATCAGACTATTTGGAGCTACAAACGCTATAGAGAAAAAGACCATCATCTTTACAGGACCAGTTCAGTTCAAATTCGGTGTATCATTACATAAAGTAGAAACAAAGTACATTAAAGGAACTACTGTTATGCCTTCAGGAGAAGGACTAAAGCAGGGAACATTTACTGAACAACATATTTTGCCATATTCCCTGATTTGTTTCTACGGAATTGTAAATGAAAACGCCGCTAAAAACACTAAATTAACTGAAGAAGACCTGGATTTACTCTATGACGGTATCTGGAATGGCACAAAAAATCTCATATCCCGTTCAAAAGTTGGCCAGATGCCAAGATTTTTACTTGAAGTAATTTATAAAGATGATAATTTCCATATAGGAGACCTGGACAAACAAATTAAATTAGAATTAAACACAGTAGGAAGAGAAGAGGAAATAAGATCTACAGAAGATTATTCTTTAGACCTGAGCAGACTGAAAAAAGTTTTAGATGATAATAAAACTAAAATTAAAGATATAAGAGTCAAGGTAGATCCAAATGTAAAAATTACCGGATGGTATGGTGAAAACGAGGTTAAAAAATTTACTATAGGAGGCTAATTTTATGAGAATCCTTGTTTTTGATATATGGGGTGATTACGGTCATTTTAAAAAATTCCATACCACATCATCACCTCTATCATTTTCCATTCCTCCTCCTACGGCAGTCTATGGAATTATTGGTGCAATTTCAGGCATCCCTAAAGAAGATTATACTGAAACATTATACCAATATAATCTGAAAATTGCTGTTGGCATCAATAAACCGGTAAAGAAAATGAGAATGGGGGTAAACTGGATAGAGTTAAAAAAGTCTTTTGAAAAATTGGAAAGAGCCCCACAGATAAAGCAGGAATTTCTCCAGGATTGTAGCTTTCGCATATATATATCAGGAGACAATGAATTTTTAGAAAATTTCAAAAAACTGCTTTCAGCTCATAAGTCAATTTACACACCATGTCTCGGCATAAGCCAGTGCCTTGCAAATTTTCAGTTTACAGGGGATTTTAATGGAGAAATAAAAGAGGCAGATGAAAAAGGAATTTCCATTCATTCAGCTATTCTTAATAACTATCCTCTAAAAATAGAAGATGGCAAATCCTATCATAAAGAAAGAATGCCTGTTTTGATGAAACCTGACCGTCAGGTAATTGACTACAGAGAAATAATCTTTGAAAATAAAGGTAATACAATCTGTATCAAAGGTGGTGACTATATAGATTTAGGAGAAAAATCTATTATTTTTCTAAATGAACAAGTATAAATTATTACGCAGGATATTAAATAGTCCAGAAAATACCAGATTTTCAGAATTCAAAGAATTAGTCATAGCTTTCAGTTTTTATCTTTCTCGAATAAATGGAAGCCATCATATTTTTACCAACAAAAATATAAAAGAACTGATAAATATTCAGAATGATAATGGCATGGCTAAATCATATCAAATCAGGCAATTTTTAAAACTTGTAGAAAGATATAATTTAAAATTGGAGGATGATAAGTGATGAAAGATTATCATATTAATATTTTCTACAGTGATGAAGATGGAGGATATATTGCAGATATACCGGATCTTGTCAGTTGCTCTGCCTTTGGTAATAGTCCTGATGAAGCACTCAGAGAAGTTCAACTGGCAAAAGAAGCATGGTTGGAGGCAGCCAGAGCCGAAGGCAAACCAATTCCTCCACCTGCCTATAAACCGATTATTTATCAAATTGCTTCGTAAATCGTTTAACCAGATAGTTCGGGAAAGTAATTTCCCTGACTATCTGGCAGAATTACATGAAAGGGTATTAAAATGATAAATATAAAATCTCATCCAGATAAACTGCTTATAACTCATTTAACCAATGTAACAGAAATTGCGAAGAGAAATATTCCATTCGGTTTTGAACATTTAAAAAAAACACTGGAAATAACAACAAAACTACACGATATTGGCAAAGCTACAGCTTTTTTTCAGACCTATCTTAACAGTACTGATGAAAAAGAAAGAGCAGAACTGAAAAAGAAAAAAGAAACAAATCATGCAAAATTTTCTGCCCTTGTTTGTTTCTGGGCAATAATAGCAAATAAGGAGATAGATATTCTTTCACCTGGATTTAATCTATCAAATAACGATGGGAAAAATGCTCTTATATCCTATATGGCAGTTCAACGCCATCATGGAGACCTGAGCAAACCTGATTTTCTATTTGAAGAAAAGGATATAGAAATATTTACCAAACAACTCCAATCAATCACAGAACCTGTAATCTTAGAATTTGGGAAAACTTTGTCTATAAATCTTGATTATGAAAAAATCCATCTATTTCTTAGCAATCTTAAGAAGTTATCAATAAAAGTCAAAAGATATATAATGAATTTCAAAAACAATTCGCAACCAGATCTGTTTCTTGAGTTAAACTGGCTTTATTCTACCTTAATAGATGCAGACAAACTGGATGCAGGTATATCCTGCGAAAATCTCCCGGGAAGGCCACAGTTTAATAACCCGGAAATAGTCTGCAATTATAAAAAAGCAAAACAATGGGATGAAGCTACTGAAGGAGTTAATCTATTAAGAAACCAGGTATATTCAGAAGTAATAGGCAATTTAACTAAAATTACCGGTCCCGGTATATATTCTCTAAATGTCCCTACAGGTCTGGGAAAAACACTTACTTCTTTTTCTCTGGCAATGAAATTAAGAGATAAAATACATAAAGAAAAGAATTATTATCCAAGGATAATCTATTCACTTCCATTTACAAGTATTATAGAACAAAATTATGCGGCCATACAGGATACCGGTATTGATCAGGATTCCGCCATAATGTTGAAACATCATCATTTGAGTGAAGTTTCTTATAAAACTTATGAAGATGAAAATGATTACGAAACTTCAGAGGCACAGTTATTAATCGAAAGCTGGCAGAGTGAAATAGTTATAACTACTTTTGTTCAGTTATTTCACTCTCTTATAGGATACAAAAATAGAATGATGAAAAAATTTAATAAAATTCCATCAAGTATTTTAATTCTTGATGAAATACAGGCTATTCCGCTGAGATACTGGAAAATGATTAATGAAATTTTTTCTTACCTTACTACTAAAACCAATACATATATACTTATGGTAACAGCGTCGAAACCATCTATGGTAAAAATAGACAGGGAACTTGTAGATAGACCTTCCTATTATTTTGAGCAGATGTCCCGATGCAGAATAAAATACATAGATGAATCTTTCGATAATCAGGATTTAGTTATGAAAATAGAAGAAGAACTTGATAATAATCATTCAGTGCTGGCAGTATTAAACACTATAAGTTCTTC
>CAYSLJ010000005.1:79516-82007 GCA_964431735.1 uncultured Synergistia bacterium
AAAATACTGCTTCAGGAAACAAAGAGAATATTACTGGAAAATCCTGAATTTCCTGAAGCTAAATTTTTACATCTGGCAGAAGAGTATTTCAACAGATTAACACTTGTAACAAGCCAGAATGAAGAATATATAGAATCTATTTATTCTCTTAACTACGATGATGGAGATTACTCAGTTAAAGAATTTAAACTTATAGAAGAAACCTATCCTAAAGCAGATATATTTGTAGAAATAAATGATGAAGCAAAAGAAGTTTTCTCCAGGTATCGGAATATTAAACAGATTAAAAATAGGTTCGAGAGAAAAGAAGAGTTCAGCAAAATAAAAAATAAATTTTCAAAATATACAATATCTGTCGGAGAAAGTAAAGCCAGGCAGAATCCGCCTCCTGTTATAGATGGAATTGGATATATTTCTTCTGAACAGCTTGATGAATTTTACGATAAAGAAACAGGGTTTAAAAGAGAAGGTGTTTCTGTTATATGGTAAATCTTAAAACAAAGCATAAAATAACCGGCACTTTAATCTGGTATTATTACATCTGCCGTCGGGAAGTATGGCTTATGTCGCATTCCATAGAACCGGATCAGGAGAATCCTCATATAGAACTTGGAAGACTTATAGAAGAAGAAAGTTACTCAAGAGATAAAAGAATACACTTTGCAGAAATTGCCATAGATCTGGTCAAAACTAAAGATGGAAGTGTGTGTGTAGGTGAAATAAAGAAAAGTTCAAGAGCAGAGAAAAGTGCTTTCATGCAGCTTGCTTTCTATCTGATGGAGCTTGAAGAATATGAAATTAAAGCAAAAGGCGAATTACTTTTTCCCAAAGAAAAGAAAAAGGTCGATGTAATATTGACAGACGATTTACGGAAGGAATTAACACAGGCAATATTTGAGATAGATAATATAATAGAACAGTTAATTCCTCCACCTGTCAAGAAATGCAAATACTGCAATAACTGTGCATATAATGAATTCTGCTGGGCGTGATTAAATTATGAAAAAAACAATTTATTTATTTAACTCCGGTAAGTTACAGAGAAAAGATAATACCATATGTTTTGAACTTGAAGAAGGTAAAAAATATTTACCGGTAGAGAATATACGAGAAATAATGGTGTTCGGAGAAGTTGACTTAAACAAGAGATTTTTAGAATTCATCTCCAGTAAAGAAATATTAATCCACTTTTTTAATCATTACGGTTACTACTCAGGAAGTTTTTATCCAAGAGAGCATTACAATTCAGGATATATGATATTAAAACAGGCTGAATTTTATAGTAATGATTTAAAAAGAATCGAACTTGCAAAGAAGTTTGTTCGGGGAGCAATTCAAAATATCCAAAAAGTACTTTCCTATTATAACAGTAGAGGTAAAGATTTATCAGGAATTATTTCATCTATAGATAATTTAAAATCTTCTCTTAATAATTGCGCTGATACCAATGTTTTAATGAGTATTGAAGGAAATATTAGAGATAAATATTATGATGCTTTTGACATTATACTTAACAACCCTGATTTTAAATTTGAAAAAAGAACCAGGAGACCACCTCAAAATAAGCTGAATTCATTAATAAGTTTTGGGAATAGTATCCTCTATACAAAAGTTTTAAGTGAAATCTATAAGACCCATCTTGATCCCAGAATAGGATTTTTACATACCACTAATTTTCGACGGTTTACTTTAAATCTGGATGTAGCTGAAATATTTAAACCAATTATAGTGGATAGAATTATTTTTACTCTTATTAATAAAAAGATATTGAAAAATACTCATTTTGATAAGAAAAGCGGTGGGGTTTTTCTAAGTGATAAAGGTAGAGAATTATTTCTAAAAGAAATGGAAGAAAGGGAAAAAACAACAATTGACCATAAGAAACTTGGAAGAAAAGTATCTTATAGAAGATTGATAAGAATGGATTTATATAAATTAGAAAAACATTTAATCGGGGAAGAAGATTACGAGCCTTATATTTCTGGATGGTAATTTTTTGCTTGTTTATTTCAGCAAATATTTGTTATAATAGAAAATAAATCAAATTACAGATTGGGTAGAAAATCTATTAATAATAAATGTTTGCTATAGTAGTATATGATATTAATGTTGATAGAGTGGTAAAAATTCTAAAAATCTCCCGAAAATATTTCAACTGGGTGCAAAATTCTGTCTTTGAAGGTGAAATTACAGCTGCAAAACTTGAAAAATATAAAGTGGAAGTAAAAAAAATAATAAATTTAGAAGAAGATTCTATACTTATTTACACTTTCAGAGATACAAAATATAGTAGACGAGAAACTATCGGCAAGGATAAGGGTGGAGATACAATGTTTTTATAATGATTTTCTGTCGATGTAGAATAGTGTAAAAAACACCGGGGTACGACAGAAATAAAAAACTATACAGAGAAAGGATTTTCTGAATTTATGAAGAATAATTTTTATAAGATACAATATAAGAACGTATTATAAACTGTCAGTGTGGCGGC
>CAYSLJ010000006.1:0-81742 GCA_964431735.1 uncultured Synergistia bacterium
AATAGAATTTAATTAATAGTCTCTTTCCTCGCGTCACGCGTTACGCGTTACGCGTCACGATTTAATATATTTGAGACAGTTATTTAATTATCGTTCCTAACGCAGGACATAGCCGGGCAGTATATTGGCGTGATGCGTGATGCGTGATGCGTGACGCGTGAAGAAAATATATCACCACTGGTCACTGATAACTGATAACTGGTAACTGGTAACCGGTCACTGAAAATTATTTTCCCAGTTCCTGCAGCAAGAATCCTGCCACGGAAGATTCTATCGGCGTTTCACCCCTTGCGGATGCCCTTATGGCATCCATTACTTCATCGACTTTATATTTTATCATATATCCTTTTGCGCCTGCTTTAAAGGATTCTATGACAGATGTTTTATTACATAAAACGGTAAGCATTACAATCCTTGCTTTCGGATAGATTTTCAGTATTTCCTTTGTAGTTTCTATGCCGTCCATTTCAGGCATCATAATATCCATGAGTATAACATCGGGGAAGGACTCTGTATGATATAGTTTCCCCAGAGCGTCCAGACCGTTTACTGCTATTCCTGTAAGTTCCAGGTCTTTGTTTACTTCTATTAAATTTTTAAAAAGTGATCTGATGCCGTCTTCATCATCTACAAGAAAAACTTTTATTTTTTCATTATGGTCTTCTTCATTCATATCTGAAGATAAACCGATGGAATCTATGAATTTTTTACTCAATTTGCTTGTACTGTCTTTTATTTTATTTACCAGGCTGGATTTTGTTGCTTTTATGCTTTCCTCCAATTTTACAAGTTCTTTTTTTAAGTGATTAATGGATTGATATCTCCTGTTAATATCATGTTCTACAGCTTTCATTATTATAGAATCCAGTTTCGACGGGAGTTCCGGTTTCAGTTTTTTTAATGTCTGAAATTTAAAGGGTACCATAGGTGAAATTCCTGTTATCAGGTGATGTAATGTTGCTCCCAGAGAATATATGTCACTTCTCGGATCATGTTTACCTTCATACTGTTCGGGAGGAGCATAGCCTTCAGTCCCTGCAGAGGTTTTTTCATGGCTGTGTTCTTTATCAATTACTCTTGCAGCAAGGCCAAAATCTACCAGCATTATCTGATTGTCAGCATCTTTTACCATAATATTGGAAGGTTTCAAATCTCTGAACACTACGGGATGGGTCTGACTGTGGAGATATTCCAGAACCTCACAGATTTGAATTGCCCACTCTAAAATTTTCTCTATATCCAGCCCGTCTGTTCCCGCTTCATTTGATATTGATTCCAGATCTTTACCTTCTATATGATCCATGACTATATAATATTTACCATTTGTACTGAAATAATCTATAACATAGGGAAGGTTTTTATGACGGAGTTTTGCAAGCATTTCCGCTTCTGCTTTAAACTGTGATATTATATAGTTTTTTTCTTCATCCTGAAATCCGTCCAGAACCAGTTCCTTTACGGCACATATACTGCTTAAATTACCGTCTTCAGCTTTATATACTCTGCCCATTCCCCCTGTTTTCAGTAGATCTGTTATCTTAAATCTTTCTCTGAGTATCGTATGTGGATGTAAAAGACCTTCTTCCTTGAGTTCTATAAGGGCTGAACCGCAGTGAGTGCAGAAATCCAGTTCTGCTTTTTCCGATTTTTTGCATGCAGAACAATAAATTAAATCCATCGAGTTCTCCTTGATTGGCGACGCGTAACGCGTAACGGGTAGTTTCGTAATGCGTAATGTGTGATGCGTGACAGTCAGGTTTTATTATTCACGACTCACTATTTACCATTTCCATATTATAAATTAATATAGAGCATTTTGCAATTATGAAATCATCTTGACAGAAATATCTCTATGGACTATACTATGTTACACAAAAGCCGGAGTGGCGGAACAGGTAGACGCGCTGGTCTCAAAAACCAGTGGGGGTAACTCCATGTCGGTTCGAGTCCGACCTTCGGCATAATAAATCAGCCGGTGAAAACCGGCTGATTTATTATTTTAATTGTATAGCAGTCAACAGAATAGCCTGTAAGGCTTCCCACTTAGGGATTGTCTAGAAATAACTCTGTCATATTTACAGTCTATATCGTGACGCGTGACGCGTAACGCGTGACGCGAGGATAATAACCGTTCTGACAATTTGCCAGATTTATTTTTTTCCAGTCTCTTATATCATCCTATTAACAACCATGACCGGTTCGGTCACAACGAATTATGAGAAATTGTTCCTCCCGTGACGCGCTACGCGTTACGCATCACGATTTTCATATAAATCCCGAAAATCCTTGTCCTTTTTCAGAAGATTTTGCCATTAAAGCATGATTTTTATTTGTGTGAAATTTATTATATTTTTTTAGAAAATTAGAAAAAATAGTTTACAAATAAAAAAACCTGTGATAAAATAATAGCTATTATGGGGTTTTATATAACAATTAAAGGGGGTTTTGCAAGGGTGACTCCAATAAAGATATAAAACAAAGGATCTTTCATCAAGCGCGTATATGGAAAATTATTGTTTTTCCATTATACAAAAAAATATCAGTATCCCTTACACTCTCCGGCTATTTCAGGCAACCAGGTAGCAGGGGAGTGTTTGTTAGTAGAAAAATGTATCCTCTCTTTTCTGTATTTATATGTCATTTTTATTAAAATCTTTTTATGTAGAATTTATAGGTTTAATGGATAATCCTCGCGTCACGCGTCACGCGTCACGATAATTTAATTTATGCTTACAAGTGATCTGGTAAGATTTCATTACAGAGGCCCTGACGTATATCCTTCTTATATAAAAACAGGTGAGAAATACCTTGCCATAGCAGTAGAATTAATAGATATTTATAATAAATTTACCGGCAGAAGCAGAGGGGAACTGAATGAGGCTATTAAAGACTATATAGGTTTCGGCACTGATTATAAAATTAAAAGAGGCCTTTCCAGAATACTTCAGACAGAGTGCAGTGAATTTAATGTATTATCTAAATTTTTCCCTTCTGAAATTCGCCGTAAAGTGTTTACTATGGCATCGGAAAATTTCCCTGTTACAGAAAGACCCGATACCATACATCCCGTAACAAGAAAAGACATATTAAGTCAGGTTGCTTCAGACCTGGGCGGAACTGTTGAGGATATTGAGCAGGGGTTTTATGCCGACCTTGTAGAAAGTCATGTTCTCAGTACATTTCACAGCCCCGAACCTTTATGGCTCTTAAACAGATACAATCTTGCTCTTGCCCAGGGTATTCTCTATTCATGTATGGAAATGAAAATTATTGCCTATAAAAATCTTCCCGTAAGATATAAACAGATCTTTAAATTTATAAAGTTTTATCGATTAATCCATCAGGTAAAAGGCGATCTCGATAGCGGTTATGAAATTCTTCTTGACGGCCCCGTGAGTATGTTCAAGCAGTCAAGAAAATACGGCATACAGATGTCTTCTTTTCTTCCTGCTCTTATACTCTGTACGAAATGGAAAATGGATGCAGAAATCAAATGTGATGACGGTAAAATAAGAAATTTTTCTCTTGATGTCACTTCTGACCTTGTATCACATTATACTGACTCGGGTGAATATGATTCACTGCTGGAAGAAAAATTTGCCGAAAGATTTAAAAAACTGGACTCTCCCTGGCAGATAGAAAGAGAAACTGAAATTGTAAATCTTAAAGAAACAGTGTTTATTCCTGATTTTACCTTTTACAATAAAGAAGACGGCCGCATTGCATATATGGAAATTGTAGGTTTCTGGAGACCTGAGTATCTAAAGAGAAAATTTAAAAAACTTCAGCAGGCAAGTGTTAATACAATAGTGGCTATTTCCGAAGATTTAAATGTATCTGAAGAAAAAATCAAAAATTTCCCTGGCACTTACTTTTTCTTTAAAACCTCAATTAATCCTTCTATTGTAATGGAAATACTGGAACAGATCGGAAAACCGCTGGAGATACGGTAGGTAGTGAGTGGTGAGTAGTGAGTAGTGAGTCGTGAGTGGTGAGCAGTAGGGGCGACCACAGAGGGGCGCCCGGTACCGGTAAAACACGCGTTACGCGTCACGCGTCACGTGTTACGCATCACGTTTTTTTATTCGTCTGCCATCTTTTCAATCTCTGCCATAAGATCTCCCAGAATTGCTTCTGCTTTCGATTTATAAGTATCTCTTTTATAGGCAGTATCTGCTGCATCTCTCTGAAATCTTGTTACTATGGCTTTGTCTACACGACTTCTCTGTTTGGCATCTGCAGTGGCTTTAGCAGGTAAATATCTCTGATGAAATTTCTGTGCTTCCAGAAGAAGCCCTTCTGCTTCTGCGAGCATTTTTTTGTGTTTATCTGTCAATATATCTTCCTCTTTTAAAGATTTTATATCAAATAATAAATCTTTTATTACCTGGCCCTGATCAACTTCTCCGGCTTTCATAAGTATTAAGACTCCAATCTCTTTTTTATTTCACATGCAACTCATCACGCATCACGCATCACGCATCACGCCAATAATTATACCGTGAAATTTTTTTTTAGTCTACACTTTTCCGTTAAAAGTTTATTGAAAATGATCGATAATCTGTTATAATATTAGGTTATAATTATAAATTTTAAATTCAGGGTTATAAATGGTTATGAACGAACCGGTCATAACAACGTTCGGGTATCCTGACACGCGTCACGATTCTCATATAAATCCCTCTTTATAGAAAGGTTTTTGAAATGAGCAAAGAAATAAACATCTGTCTGAAACCTGAAGGAGAAATGTTTACTTTCCCTGAAGGTATAACGCTTGAAGATGTCAAAGATAAGTTAAAATCATCATCGCCCTATATAATAACTTCTGCTCTTGTAAACAACGAAGAAAAAGATCTTGTTCACAAATTATACGAAGACTGTACTGTTGAGTTTATGGATCTGTCCAATTCGGAAGGACTCAGGGTTTATGTAAACAGTCTTTCTTTTCTACTTTTGATTGCTTCCAGAAGGGTCTTCCCGGGTGAACCGCTCCATATACTTCATTCTCTTGACAGAGGACTCTTCTGTGTAATGAAAAACATATATCCCATAAAAAAACAGAAACTTAAAGAACTTGAAGAGGCTATGAGGGAAATAGTGGAAGAAGATCTGCCTTTCAAGGGAAAGATAATGGGTGTGGAAGATGCGGTAAAACTCTTTAAAACTCAGGGATCTATTGATAAAGTCAATCTTCTGGAGTATTATAAAGATAAAAAAGTTCCTGTTTACAGGTGTGACGGGATAAGTGATACCTTTTACGGCCCTCTGGTTCCTGGTACGGGATATTTAAAACAATTTGAACTTACCTATTGTCCTCCAGGTTTTATCCTGAGATACCCTGATATATTCAGTCCTGACAGGCTTCCTGTATATACAAATCAGAGAAAACTTGCAAGAATATTTTATGAATATCATAGATGGGTCAATCTCCTGGGAGTAGATACCCTTTCTTCATTAAATGATTTTATCAGGAGAGGTGAAATAAGTGAAATAATAAGAATTTCCGAAGCACTTCAGGAAAAAAAGATAGCAGGAATGGCAGATATGATAACCCAGTACAGGGATCAATTGAAGATTATCCTTATTGCAGGCCCTTCCGCATCGGGAAAAACTACCTTCTCCAAAAGGCTTGCCACACAGCTTCGTGTAAATGGCCTGAAACCTATTCCTATCTCTGTAGATGATTATTTTATAGATGTAGACAAAATACCTTTTGACGAAAACGGAGAAAGGAATTTCGAAGCCATAGAAGTCGTAGATTTAGAACTGCTTAATGATCATCTTATAAGTCTTTTATACGGTGAAGAGATTGAACTGCCATCTTTTGATTTTACCACGGGAAAGAGTGTAAAGAGCGGCAGGAAAATTAAAATTTCAGATGAACATCTTCTTATAATGGAAGGCATACACTGTTTGAATGACAGACTTACAGAAGCAGTGCCTCAGAGCAATAAATATAAAATTTATGTTTCGGCACTGTGTCAGCTCAATCTGGATGATCATAACAGAGTATCTACTACAGATACGAGAAAGCTCAGACGTATTGTAAGAGACCATCAGTTCCGCGGAAGAGCTCCCCAGGGTACTCTGAATATGTGGCGCTCCGTCAGAAAAGGTGAAGAAAAATATATATATCCTTTCCAGGAAGATGCAGATATAATGTTTAACACTGCCCTTATATACGAATTGTCTGTCATCAAAACCTACGCGGAACCAATTCTTATGAAGATTACAAAAGAAGACCCATTTTATACTGAAAGTCAGAGACTTTTGAAATTTCTGGATCTCTTTCTGCCGGTAAAGGTCGATGATGTTCCTCCCAATTCTATTCTCAGAGAATTTATAGGGTAAATTTTCTAAATAATTTTTTGTCAAATGTTAACAAAATTTTAACAAATTTTTTTATCTTACCTGTATTTTTTGTGATATTATGGGATTGTCGGAATTTAGAATTAAGATTAAATTTTATATAAATTTCAACAAAGGAGAGGGTGCAATGTATGAAAATCAATCAAAATCTTCCCATAACCACAGGGAAAGTCGATGGAGCAAGGAGAACAAAGGAAAGTGATCCTCTGGCTCAGAAAGACAGTGTAGAACTTGGTTCCAGCCGTGAAGCAGAGAGACCGCTTACGGAATTACTTTTAAAACATCAGAAAGACGTAAGAAGTGCCGAGATAGATAAGGTTTTAACAAAGAAAACAAAACTTTATGCCGATACATACGGACAGATAAAAAATATGGCTCTTCAGATAAGCAGCTATGCAGGCGGTGCCATACGTAGAGACATGCTTGACAGTTACGGTATTCTCTTTACAAAAATGGAACCTGATACAAAATTTACCATAGCAGTGGAAAGTCCCAGGGATAAAGCAGATGTTCAGGCAGTAATGAAAAAAGTGAATATGGAGAATCCTGAAAGAGTCAAATTTGTAGAATTTCAGGGCAAGAGTCTTACCATATGGGCGAGAGATCAAATGCTTGCCGGTTTCTTACCTGATGAGCCGGACAAACATCTCCTCATAGGTCAGAGCATGCTCCATGACTGGCACGGCGATGATATGGAAGTTCCTCCGGCAATTGCAGAGGCTGTTCCCAATACGGTATTCGATCCTGAAAGAAGGATAAGAACAGACGGAGGCGACGGAGTAACAAATACAAAAGAAGATTTCAGAGGTGCTTTCTCCTATGTGGCAACAGCAGAAACGTTACAGATGGCGGGAAAGGCAAATCGCGGATTGAAACAGGATGTCGTGAAATTCTATGAAAATATGACAGGAAAACATGTTGTACCATCGGCTACAGGTGAACTTCCTTATAAAACAGTACAGGCCCCTTCCATTGAAAGTGCCCTTGGTTATAATAAGCAGAATGGTGATGTAGTTCCAAATCCTGATTATAAACCGACAAAAACGAGAGGCTCTAATGATGTTCCCGAAGAACAGATGTGGCTTGATAGTGCAAAGAAGCTTATGGAAGAAGAATTCGGTAAGCCTGTAACAATACTCGGTCTGGATGATCCCAATACAAAAGAAATAGAAGGTCCTGCATCTGACCATATGGATATGGCATGCACCCCTATAGATGATCAAACCTTCCTTCTCGGTGATCCTGAACTTGCAAAGAGCCTTATTAAATCAATGACACCTGGAGAAAAGAAACAGGCCAGCGAACGTTTTACAGAACTCAGAAATGCAGGTATGGAAGAAGATTTGAGACTCCTTAAAGAAGACAGAGTTCGTTTACCGGGTGGTGAAAAAGAGAAACTCATGGCACAGATAGAACAGGAAATGAAAGTGCCTGTAGATATAGATAAATTGTTTGGTGATACCAGAGTTCAGGGAGATAAACCCTATAACTTCACAAACTACAAGAATGTTCTTGAACAGAAGGGTTACGAAGTGGACAGAGTGCCTCACCTTGAACCGAGAGGCGGCGGTCCATATCTTACAAAAAATAACTCTGTATCAGAACGTTTCACAAGAGCAGACGGAACAGAGGTAAGAAGAGTATTTCTCCCTCATTACGGAATACCGAAGATTGACAATTATGCAAAAGGTGTATGGCAGAAACATAATTTTGAAGTCATAGATATGCCTCTTGGCAACGTATCAACCAGATGGGGCGCACTCCGCTGTATCTCTCAGTGGCTCGAAAGAAGCCCCCAGGGCTAAGATGACGTAATGAGTAACGCGTAATGCGTTATGGGATTTATAGAACCCGGACCTGAAAAAGATCCGGGTTTTATTTTTCTTGATAGACAGGGGTATAAAAAAATATTATAATAAACGCGTCATGATATATAAATGTACATTTATAGTGTATTTCATAACTTATTAGAATTTAAGCGAGTAGTGAGTGCTGATTAGTGAGTATAAGTAGAGTTTTTCACTCACTATTCACTACTCACTATTCACTCATTAATTATGAATTGTTATGAAAGTAACTATAATTACTGACCCGAGTGTAAGCATTTATAGTGTAGTTCACAACAAATTACAGATAATCCTCGCGTCGCGTTACGCGTCACGAAGCACTTAATTTCTAATAAGTTATGAAACTAACTATAATAAACCTTTTCCTCCCGTGACGTGTCACGATTCTTATATAAATTATAGAGATTTTATAAACGATTATGGAATTGTATTTTCTTAAAGACTCCGAAACAGAAGCAGGGGAGACCTATGTATGTCCTATCTATAAATGGATAGGCCAGGGAAGAACCGTCAGAAATTCCGTCGGTATGGATATAGTAAATTTCCCGGGCGGTATAGGTTTCTGTGTCGAACATTACGGCTTTCATAAAAAGTTAATAGTCATTTTAAATATATACAGAGAAGACGGTTCTGTTGAACACTATATACAGGAAGCCGCTTATGTGGAGCTGATAAATGACGAATATGAAAAATGGCAGACAGATAAGCTCCCCCTGTATCCCTATGACAGTCTCCACGGAAAAGTTCTTCATATAACCTTTTCATTTATAATACATAAAGACAAAAAATCTCTTCCTTCTATTTATGAATATAAATTTGCCTCTATAGAAGATTTTTATAGATGTCATACTTCTCCCGACGATTTCAGAAATTTTATAAAATACAATGACTACAAATTGATAACCTATCATCCTGAAACAGTTCAACTGGCACTTCATCATATAAATAATCCCTGGGAAGCTTTTCCAGTTAACCCCTGTTTTACAAGAGGAAATCCTGATGATCAGACCCATCCCAGACATGAAATACACAGGCTTATAGATTCTGTCATAGACAGGAAAAAAAATGATATTCATGGCAGGCATTATATACACCTGTCTGTATTTAATTTTGATAATCCCTATATAGCAGAGCATCTGATACACGCCTTTTATGAAGGTGTGGAAGTTGAAGCTATAGGAGGATGGGAACAGGTAAGTTCCATGGATTATATAGAAAGTGTGGCGAAACTCAGGAAGCATGGCATACCGGTGTACGGTGTCGTCAGAAATATCCCCCATGAACCGTCAGGCATAGCAAGTATGCATACGAAGATTATCATATTTGACGGACAGGCCTCTATGAGCGCTTCTTTTAATCTGGATTTTCATATATGGGGCGGTAACCGGGAAAATTGTATTTTTCACTATTCACCTCATATAGCCGTACTGTACGAACACATATATCATGCCATAAAAGGAGTTTTCTATATAGCTCCCCATATTGATATTAATGCAAGATTTAACACGTTTTACAGCTTTGCAACATATCACTCCTCTGACGGAAGATCTTACATGGCACAGGATGTGATAATAAGAGAAATATCCAGAGCAAGACACTCCATAATAGTAGTTATGTTCGATATAAATTACCTGCCGGGATTTGATGAACAGGGCAGAAGAACAGACTGTATAGTAGAACTCATAAAGGCAAAACTCAGAGGAGTCTATGTAAAGATTATATTTAACGGAGCAGTGGTTGAAACAGGCAGGATGCCTGAGAAATGGGATAAAGATTACAGAAGGCCTCTTAAAGAGCCTGTCAGAGCACTTGCAGACGCAGGAATTGAAGTAATAAGACTCTACAATACATGGGATATATTTTCGCCCCTTCATCATAAGTTTGCCGTATTCGATGAAGAAACAGTCCTTACGGGATCTTATAACTGGTATACCGTAAGTGCCGTCTCGGATGAGGAAATGTCAGTTATAAGGGACAGAGGTGTGGCAGGTAAATATCTTGAAGAGGTTTATTTTATGTTGAATTCTTTCAGATTGAAACACGGATAGCAGGGGTACACGGCTATGCGCCCCTGCCAGGTGGTATAAGGCTTTGTGAAAAAAATGCAAAAGTCTTATTCAACTTTAATAGTAAGTTTTCGAGTTAATGGCCTCTGTGGAGTAAGCAATTTTCTTACATCTCCAGGCGAGCGTTTAGTGGGCCGTTTACATTCAGATACAGATGCAGCCATAACTATATTAAATTCCCACGTTCCCTTTTGTGTTTCCATAGGAGTCCAGTGCATTGTTACTGCTCCGAAACTATTTGGCGGGTTCGGTTTTGGATACTGGTATTCAAAGGTGCAACCTTCCGGTATTACACCTCCTCCAACAGTGATATCGTAATAGTTCTGAACGTTCATTTTTTTCACTGTTGGAGTATTTTTTGTATAGATTCTCCTTGCATTGAAAACTACCCACCCTGTAGACGGATCAAGTATGACACCATATATTGGAATGTCAATTTTATCCCCCGGTTTTACAGTAATTTCACTGACCGGAATTGTTCCTTCATACATATCTTTGGGAGTTACTGCAATTATATGGCGATCCCACCATGAGATCAGATTTTTCCCTACTACATTATATATAGCATCAACCAGTCCCACACAGGAATAACCATTTTTGTTGTAGACAACTCCAAATGAAAATGGCACGATAGTTTTGAGAAAATTAGAACCATCTCCAAGTAAACTATAGGGACTACCTCTCAACTTTAGAGCCATACTGGCAATCTTTTCACGATCATCACTGGTAAGTGTTATTTTTGACGGAGGACGGAAAGCTCCCAGATAAATATGATCATCAGCAAATCCGGTGCGGAAAAGCTCCAGACTTCCATTGCCCACACCACGCTGCACTGCTTCTACGATATCAGGTTTCCCTTTTTCTCCCGGAACCACCTCGCCACCGTCTGCCAGTACAACTTCATTTGAAGCAAAATATTTCCTGCCACAGAATAATCCTACATGTCCCGGGAGCCAGTTATATCTCTTTGAACTGCCTCCTGTAAGGGTAATTAATATATCACCCGGTTTCAGGAATTTACCCGGTATATCTATAACCAGATAGGCAGGTTCATGCCCCTGAATAAGCTGGAAACCACTGAAATGGGAAACTTCTATTATACAGGTTTTATTATCAGGATCAAAATCAATCAGATCTGGTTCATTCCATTTACATAATTCTCCAGATGAGTTATAAGGAGTATATAAATCACTGCTATCAAGTACTACAGGAGGGATATCAGGCAGTTCGCTATCATAGGGATAAGGGAATGTTATTGTAGCAGTTCCGTTCAGTTTAATAGACGGTGTAATCTCATAGTAACGTTCATTATCATCTCCGGGATTTATTATTTCAGGATCATAATAAGTTGCTTTTCTATCTTCATTAAGGTAACTGAATGTAATTACTGTATCTGAAGGTAAAACTCCGGGTGGAATATTCAGAGTTGCTCCATCGGGAAGTGTTAGAACCCCGCCGGTGCTTGCTTTTAAAGATGCTTCTACAGACTGAGTATAGTCAATAGTATTATCTCTTTGATTGACAACGCTGCTATCACTGCATCCAGTAAATAGAATGATACTTAAATAGAGTATAAAACTTAGAAATAAATATTTTTGATATATATACATTTTTCCTTCCCCCTTTTTGATATTTTTTATATTATATCATAGGGAAGATTGTTTGCATATTTTTGTTCTGTCTGAGAGTTCCCGGACGATTTCTGACCGGTGAAGACTTATAAAAAATCAATCTGATCTGACTGCTTATAGGCACTGTGTTCTCTCCTCCTCCTGCTGGAATGTTCTTCCACTGTACCCTTTGATACCAGTTCGTAAAGTATTGCCTTCTTGCCTTCTTCTTTTCTCAAAATTCTTCCCAGTCTCTGCACATGTTCCCTTACGGTGGAAGAGCCGGAAAAGACAATACCTACATTGCATTTCGGCACATTTACCCCTTCATTTAAAACCTTTGATGTGACAAGCGCTTTATACAGTCCGCTGTTAAAATTCTCCAGAATTTCTTTTCTTTCTTTTGCGTCTGTCTGATGGGTAATGCTCGGTATGAGGCATCTTCTTGAAATCAGGTAAACCATCTCATTGTCATGGGTAAATATGAGGATTCTGTCTTTACTGTGTTTTCTTAAGAGGGAATCTAAAATTGAAAGTTTGCTTTCCGTGCCCAGGGCAATCCTCTTTGCATTCCTGTGGGCGAACATGGCCTCTCTTCCTTTTTGAGACCTGGAGCAGAGAAATACGAATTTCTGCCAGTCTTCGGGAGAAGTAAAATAAACACCTTTTTCTTCCCTGAATTCCTGAAGAATTTTTCTTGATGCATTATATTCTATCTGCTCCGTTTCACCGAGACCTACAGTGATTCTCTTTGTTTCATAATCTGCCAGAAGAGATTCTTCTACAAGTTCCGTTATTTTCTTTTCATATACTACAGGCCCTATTACAGATTCAAGATGTTCATGCCTGTTATCCTGTCTTTCGTAGGTAGCAGTAAGGCCCAGTCTGTAAGGGGCAATCGCCATTTCGGCACTCTGTATAAAAGTCTCTCCCGGAAGATGGTGCACTTCATCGTAAATGATAAAACAGAATTTATCTCCCATTGAGTCCATTTTCATATAGGCAGAATCATAGGTCGTTACCGTGAGATCCTTTATCTCATAATATCCTCCGCCTATAAGACCTATTTCCTCTTTAAAGGCAAAGGAAAGAAAATCAAACCACTGATTCATAAGATCTATTGTGGGAACTACGACCAGGGTGCTTCTCTGAAGCTTATGTATGAGCATTTTGGCCACATAGGTTTTGCCTGCTCCCGTAGGAAGTATTACTGTTCCTCTTTTTGATTTAAGCCATGCAGTGACGGCTTCTTTCTGATGGGCATGGGGCTCGAAATTTATATAACTTTTCAGATCTAATTCCCTGTAAGATTTGACCTTATCTGTGACGGGAATTTTCTTCCTGTAGAAATATTCAAAGACTGTTCTGTAATTACAGGCAAGGGTTCTGTACTTATCTACTCTGGAGTCCCATGTAAAACAATCGGGAACTATAGTGTAATCTGTAACATTGTCTAAAATAATTGTCCCTCTGTCGTAATAAATTTTCATGTTTTCCTATTCTATAAAGAACTTCATTTTCCTATTGGAATTTAATCGGAGTGAAAAGTAGTGAAAAGTGAAAAGTAGGGGCGAACCCCTGTGTTCGCCCGATACCGGTGAAAACACGCATTACGCATCACGCATCACGCATCACGCATTACGCATCACAAAACCACCCGTCACGCGTGACGCGTCACGCGTCACGATTATAATACATTACGCATCACGCATCACGAAATCATTAATGGATATTTATGAAACTGACTGTAATTACCTTATGGAAACTAACTATAATCCCATATTGTTAAAAGTTGAACTATGATAACATATTTTAACTGTTTATAAAAAATGGAATTTTTTTATTGCAAATACGGAAGGATTTTGTTATTGCTTCCCAGAATATTATAAAATAATAAATGGAATTTCGAAACCAGTTTTTTAAAATCCCCGACAAAAAAAAATTTAAAGTATTAAAATTACAGATCCCTTTCACTATCAGGGTTTGTCTGCAGTGTTTGATTTAATTTTGCAAAATTGTCAGGTAAAGTACAGTATTTTTTCTGTACACTATTTATAATATATTTTATTAAGAATAAATTTTTTATAGTAAGGTGATGTTATGAAGTGTCCAAGATGTTCTCACAAAATGCAGAGGCAGGTAATAGAATATAATATCCCTGTCTATTCATGCTGGTTTTGTGGCGAGGATTACTACCCCGAAGATGAAGAAGAAGAATCAAAGAAAAACCTTTCTTTAATAGAACTTGCATTAAGAAGTTAGAACTGATACAGATTTCGAACATAATTAAAATTCATCTCCATTTTTATGGAGATGAATTTTTGTATTTTTAAATATTTTTATAGTAATATTATTTTTTAATTTTCACTTTTCCGATAAAACAAATAAACGTAAAAAATATGCCACCTGATATCAGAAAGAGTAATATACTGAATAGGGGGCTGTGAAATAACCATATGAATCCCATTACTAAAAGCCATAAAGACAGAGCAGAAGACAGGGCGAATATTCCCATGCCCGGTTTTACAAGAGAGGCAATAAAAAAATTAATCTCTCCGAGTATTGATAACGGTTCAAAGAGAGCAAGAAAGGCAAAACACATAATGAAAAAACAGAAAATACGAAGCACTGTGGCTCTGGTTTTATGTTCCGATATAGCTCTTTTGAACATATCTTCAGCTTTTACCACACCCGGTTCCAGTAATTCAATATTCTCATCCTTACCTGTTCCGTAAGGTACAAGGGTTTTCCCCGATTGTTTTGCAATAATACTTACTGTGGAAGGTTTTACAATATGAAAATAAATTTTTAGATCTCCAATATCCGGATCTATCGGGTCAGAACTGACATAATAGGCTCCCTCGTATATCTGTACTCTTTTCTTAAGCTCTGCCGGAAACCGTGGTATATACAATGAGTCAGCCGGAAAGAGCTCAAAATTATTTATCTTTTTTACAAGTGAATCTGATAAAGTAAAATCACCGATTGTCACATGAGAAGCCGTTATTGTCTTGCCCTTATAAGGCATATGTCCCGGGTTATGATGGGATTTACTCTCTGAAAACCCGGCAGAAGAAATCACCTCCGGGGACCATACTCTCTGATAGGAACATGTATCTTCCGGTTCGTTACTATCATTACTTCCTTCGCTTTTTGTCTCTTCCCACTGGAACATTTCCACTGTACGACGCAACAGGAGAGCTTTTTCCGATATTCCGAATAATTCATCTGTTACTGACCCGTCGGCAGTGGCAGTACCTGTCACATAGATGAGTTTTCCCTCATTCTCATTTTCGATTTTCTCATTGCTGACAGGGACAACCAGTCTTAAACCTTCTGAAAGATGTTTATCGGCCCGGAAACCGGCGGTTTCATTCCAGATTAAAAGAGATATTGAGGCTATAAAAAGTATGAGTCCTACGGGCAATGCAGGGGAATTTTTAAATCTCTTGAACGGCGGGTCGCCGTATTGTAATTTAGAGATATGGCTTTTTGTTGTTTTTACTGATTTCTCTTTCATACCGGTGCCTGTACAATCCCTCCTGTCCTTAATTCATAATGTGAACCTGTAGATTTCTGAATTTCTTCTGCGATTTTTACTATGGATTCGTGTGAAAGTAACTGAAATTTACCTTCTCTGTAAAGTTTTTCCTGAATAGTTCCTTTCTGGATGATTAAAGGTTCTATAGAAATGATATGACTTCCTCTGTTTATGGCATAAATAGATGTCTCTACGGCACTTTCTATTGCCCGTTCTGCGTCAAGGTAAGGACATCCTGCCGCCACATAGGTAATCTGCTTTACAGAAGAATTTTTCAGTATTTCGGTGCATCGTTCATAATCTTCAAGTTTTATGTTTTTATTAAGATATTTATTCCTGTAAATCTCATTTAAATGATCGAGACCAGTTCCTATTTCTACTCTTTTCTCACCCATTATGTCTTCAGTTTCTGCTATTTTATCTTTATCTATAAACTCCGGTCTCGTTTCTACTATTAATTTTTCTATATGTTTTTCTTCTCCCATTTTTTGTAGAATTTTTCTTCTTAAATCTTTATTGATTTCCTGTTCATTGTAAAAAGAGCCCATTAAATAGAGACTTAATACAGGCGTTTTACTGAAATCACACTTCAATAAATCGGCTTCGAATTTTTTATAACCATTTATCTTTCCGGTTAAATTATGGAGACATTCTCTGAATGTTCTGTCAGAGAGGGAACAGTGTGTGCACATGGCATGGGTGCAGATATTATCTCCGATAAGCCAGATAACACTTCGTTTTTCTCCTGAATTCAGCAGCTCACTGTTAATCTTCCTTACTGTAGAATCTATTTCATCCAATATCATTAAGAGAAAGCCTTTCCCACGGGTGTGGTTTTAACAGAAGTGTTATATATAAATCCCTTTTATCTCTGTCCATCCATGTGAGATAATCGTATTTTTTGAATAAAGTAAAACCCTGTGAAATTCCTTCAAGGTAAAGAGATAACAGGTTCTTTATTGTATGGGAGTCGTGACGCGTAACGGGTAACGCGTGACGGGAAGATAAATTTTCTTTCTTTGTTATATCATGAATGTTGATATGTTCCAGTTTTTTCCGTGCTTCTTTTATTTCTTTATGAGCCAGCAGCGAAAACCATTCCATGACATTATCTTTACATAATGTTTGATAATGATCTTCCCGGGAAAGATTCTGACAGGTTTCTGTATAGGAAAAGTTCTGACCGTTATGGAGCCTGTAGATTAAAATTAAAGGATTATAGGAGAAATTTTCTATGTCTTCTTTAAGATCCGTTATATGATCTGCAATAAGATCTGCAATAAGATAATTTTCAAGAAAAGACACAATAGCGGATATGTAATCTTCTTTCAGCAGTGTAAAAAATATGCCATTATAAAATTCAAAATCACAGTTTCCTTTTTTCAGGAGTGTCAATATCAATTCCTCGGAAGAAATAAATTTCATTGCCTCTTCTTCCAGGAGAAAATACTCATATATCTTTTCCATTGACGATTTACATATATTATCAAATAATTCTCCCGGAAGAGAGATTTCCCGAACAGATTTATCTATTGAAGATTTCATTATTCTTTCAATAAATATCCTGTAGTTACCGTCATTTAGGCCTTCTTTCTCAACGGTATTATCCCATTCATGAAGGGTGGTGCATAAATAACATATAATTCTTTCAAGAGGCTTTATTAAAGAATCAGGCAACCCTGCCGCTTTCCCTATAGAACCATAAAAGCGGCAGAAGAGCCTGTTTTTATCCGGTGAAACATAGAAATTGTAATTTTTGCAAAAATCAGCTATTTCTATGTTGAATTCTTCACGGTTTTTCATTTATTAGAATTTTTCTCAAATAACAGTACTAGTCCGTCTGTCGGATTGATGTCAACTTTGATTTCCCCTGATGTAATGTCATATGTTCTGTCATGGAGTAGATCATATGCCACAGTATCGGAAGACACTTCCAGATTGAATACAGGAATAGTGACAGTATGCTTTTCTTTACTGCCGTTCAGCACTACCATGAGTTTATCTTTTTCGTCATATCTGGCAAAAGCATAAATATTTTTCTCATTATTTTTATATATAGTTTCAAATGACCCTGTTCTGAGAGCTTTGTAATTGTTTCTTACAGAGATCAATTTTTTGTATAAATCTCTTAAATCTTTGTTCCATTTTGTTTCATCCCAGTTAAAGGTTCTTCTGCAGTCGGGGTCTTTATCTCCGTCTGTTCCTGTTTCATCACCGTAGTATACGGTGGGAGCTCCCATGTAGGTCATCTGAAATATTACGCCGACTCTCTGTTTCCCTGTGTCTCCTTTCAGAACATTTATAAATCTCCTTGTATCATGGCTGTCTAACAGATTGAGTCCTGTCTGAACACAGGGAAGATAATAATCTGCTCTTGTATATGTAAGATATTCATCTAACTGGCTTAT
The DNA here is from genome assembly GCA_964431735.1 of uncultured Synergistia bacterium. Taxonomy (GTDB): domain Bacteria; phylum Vulcanimicrobiota; class SpSt-956; order SpSt-956; family JAKJGF01; genus CALARM01. Next base: position 17,842 of record CAYSLJ010000006.1, read on the forward strand.
ATTCATTGATGTCCCGTAGCCGTTATGATCAATCCCTCCGAGCCAGATCCACATGGGTTCCATATGGCCGTTATAATTCATTACACTGTCAAATTCTCCGCCGTTAAGCCATACAGATGCATTACCCCATATTTCACCTGTAATATAGGCTTCAGGGTTTGCATCTTTTACTCTTTTTCTGAATTCTTTCCACAGGCCATGTTCATCTGTTCTTCCTCCCACACCTGCTTCATTCGGCACATCGAGTCTCCATCCGTCTATATGATAATCCTTTATCCACATTTTTGCTATGGAATTTTCTCCTCCGAAGATTTCTTCTCTTAATGCGGCACTTCCGTAATTTAATTTGGGCAGTGTATTGAAACCCCACCAGGCTATATAATTATCAGGCCATTCACGGAAGGTATAGAAATCATACCATGGACTTTCTTTACTTTCATAAGCCCCTTCAGTGCTATAAATATGTTCTTTATCAAACCATTTATGTTTTGACCCTGTATGATTGAACACCCCGTCAAGGATTATTTTTATGCCTTCTTTATGGGCTTCCGTTACCAGGTCTTTAAGGGCATCATTGCCACCGAAATGAGGATCTACTTCTCTGTAGTCCTGTGTGTCATATTTATGATTGCTCGGAGACAGAAATATGGGGTTTAAATATATTGCCGTTATGCCGAGATCTTTCAGATATGGCAGTTTTACTTTTATACCCTGAAGATCGCCTCCGAAAAAATCGGCACATTTTGTAGGGTTATCGGGAAGATCTGTCCAGTTTTTATGGGTATAGGCTTCTGCTCCCAGATAGATATATTCGCCTTTTTTTACATTGTTTTCAGGATTCCCGTCAAAAAATCTGTCGGGAAATATCTGGTACACTACGGCATGTTTCATCCAGTCAGGTGTTTTAAAGCCGGGGATTAATATGAAATCCCTGTCATATACAGGTTCTTCCATTTTCCCGATAGCCGTATAATATCCTTTTGCATTACCATCAAACAGTTCGAATCTGTAGGTTTTTCTCTCTGCCCCTCCGGGTATTTTCCCCGTCCAGTAATCATATATATCCGATTGTTTTGTCAAAGTCATATCAGAAAAATGTTCTTCTGTATCAATATATCTTATACAGCATGATGTCAGATCATTTTTGTAACTTCTCAGGGTAAGGGTTATATCGTCTTTTATAGACGGTTCAGCGGGAGACATGTAGAGTGATGTTTGATCTGAAAATACACCCTTCCAGTCGATATGAGAATCCTTTTCCGAAGCATCGGACATAAGAGCAGTAGAGACAAGAATAAGTACCATTAATAAAATATTGATTTTTTTCATTGTTATTACCTTTCTTTAACAGAAGTTTTGTTTAATTTTAATTGCTCACGGCTGAGAAGTCAATCAGGAAAATTATTTTTACCATATGAATTGTTTTTATTTACTATTTATGCTACCATAAAGTAGTAAGAAAAGGAGGTAAATATTATGCCTAAAATTTCGCTTTCCATACCTCATGATGTTCTTCAATTTATTGATAGTCAGGGGAAAAATAGAAGTAGAGCTATAGTTACAATTCTTCAGGAATATAAAGAAAAAAAACAGAGGGAAGAACTGATAAAAGCTTATGAAGAATATGAAAATTTCTGTAAAGAAGATGATGCAAACTGGTGGAGTGACTGGGAAAATTCATCTATAGAAGATACAGGAAAGGATATATAAAGAATGATATTTCCAAAAAGAGGAGAAATCTGGCTTGTCGAATTTTCCCCGTCCATAGGAACAGAAATACAGAAAACAAGACCGGCTCTTGTAATTTCCAATGATATAGCCAATAATAAAAGCTCAAAAGTTACTGTTGTACTTTTTAGCAGTAAAGTAAAGTCTATAGCTGTTATGGTAGTAATAGAACCGGATGAAGAAAATTGTCTTGACAGGCAGAGCGCTATAAGAATTCCTGATATTACAACATTTGATAAAATTAGATTGAAGAACAAAATTGGAATGTTAAAACCAGAATATATGGCAGAAGTTGATAGGAAAATAAAAATACATTTAAATTTGTGAAGTGAAAAGTGAGAAGTGAAAAGAATAGGACACTACTCACTACTCACTATTCACTTCTCACTAAATAAAGATACAGGAAGTGATTATAAAACATGTGGAATAAAAAAAGAGATAAAATTTTTCTTTTTTATATAGAATTTGGTAACGGAGTAAGCCCTTTCAGACAGACGAAAAGTATTCAAATAGGTATTCTGTCCATAGGCACTTACCTCAAAGAAAAAGGCTATAATGTTCAGACCTTTTTTGACTGTTATCCCGATACGGATGAGCTTAAAAGGCTCATATCCTGGGAAAGGGTCAGGGTTATAGGTTTTTATACCACTATGGATAATATCTGCAGGGTTCAGGCCTTAACGGATTTCATAAAAGAGAATTTCCCGAAAATAATCGTAATATTCGGAGGGCCTCTTGCCACAATAAGGCCTGCTCTGTTACTTGAAGAGGGAAGAGCCGACATAGTGGTACGATATGAAGGGGAATATACCATGGAAGAGCTTATGGATTATTATTATCATGATACAGGTGCCCTTGAAGATATAAAGGGAATAACTTACAGAGCGGGCAATGAAATCAAGCATAATCCTGACAGACCTTTTATAGAAAATCTGGATGAATTACCCATTCTTGACAGGGATCTTGTGCCTTTTAAAGAGGATTATCCCATACTTCTTACAGGAAGAGGATGCCCCTATCACTGTACCTTCTGCTTTCAGGGCACCGGCCATTATTATCGTATGAGAAGCGTTGAAAATATTATGAAAGAAGTGGACGGTTTACTGGAGAGATACGGAGATCCTGTTTATATCTCATTCGATGACGATGTGTTTATTACAGACCGGGACAGAGCGCTTGCACTGTGCAGGGAACTTAAAAAAAGAAAAGAGCTTCGCCCCGGATTTCACTGGTTTTCCGAAACAAGAGCAAATATTTTATATAAATATCCTGAGCTTATAAGAGAAATGAAAGAAGCAGGTATTGCAGTCCTGCAATTCGGGACCGAGTCTGCAAATAACAAAATGCTTGAAGCCTATAATAAGATGATAACTACGGAACAGGTGGAATTTACGGTAAAGAAATGTGTGGAAGAAGATATATTTCAGATAGCCACTACCTTTATACTGGGAGGGCCCTTTGAGTCACGGGAGACGGTTGAAGAAAGCATAAATTTTGCTAAAAAACTGATCAGAATGGCACCGGGAAGAATAAGAATAGTAGACGGTTTTCTCATACCGCTTCCCGGAACTCCCATAGGTGATAATCCTGAAAAATACGGCATTATTCTATTAAAACCTTATTGGAAAACAGGTAATAGCGGAGGAAGTGAGTGTATTTCTGAAACGGCAAATTTAAAGAGAGGAGAATTGCTTGAACTCAAGAAGATTTTTGACAGAGAACTTATGGTGACTATGGAAGAAGAACTGATGAATATACCGAGAAAACAGGTGGAAGCCATATTCAGTATGTTAACGGAAGGTATTCAGGCTCTCTGGTATAATCTCCTCTCATCAAATACCGCTCTTAAAAGATATTTTAATTTTAAAGATCATGGTATATACAAAACGTTTCATGAATTAAAGGATTTTGACTCTTATTTTCCTCAGAGAACCGATTTCAGTTATGAACTCTCAGAAGAACGTATAACACTGGATCGTTTCGGAAAAAAATATCTTCTTAATCCTTTTGAATCAAGAATTCTTACTCTGAGTGCCGGCAGGATAAGATTCAGAGAAATAGTCTCCATATTAAAAGAAGAATTCCCTGAAAGTTCCCCGCAAGAAATACTGGATTTTTACAGGAAAATGGATGATATATACGGTATTGTATTTGCAAAGGTTTAGCGGGGAAGTCGTGAGTGGTGAGTCGTGAGTGGTGAAAAGTGAAAAGTGGAACTTACCCGTCACGCGTCACGCGTTACGCGTCACGATTATAGTGAGTCGTGAAAAGTGAAAAGTGAAAAGAATAAAAACTCACTTTTCACTTTTTATTTTTCATTTACAAATACATTTTTTGGGGAAGGGAAAATTTTTTTAATGAAGAAAAACACATCAGACAAAAATAGACAAAAAATCTATTTTATACAGAAACTGCTGACATGAGCTTAAACAATGTAATAAAGAACGATAATTAAATAACTGTCTTAAATATATTAAATCGTGACGCGTAACGCGTAACGCGTGACGCGAGGAAAGAGACAATTAATAAAATTCTATTCCTAAAGGGTTTCCTCCCGTCACGCGTCACGCGTCACGCGTCACGAGACCATAATAAATGATTGAATTTCAGTCTGTTTTTTTCAGGAGAAAGGAAGGTACATCATGGAGTATTATGAACTGACTCACCCTCAGAAAAGAATCTGGTTTACGGAAGAAAAATACGAAGGAACAGCCTTCGCAAATCTCGGTCTTACTGTTAAATACAGAGAGAAAATAGATTTTGCACTTTTAGAAAAAGCTATAAATACAGTTATTAAAAAAAATGAAGGCCTCAGGATAAGACTCAGGAAAACAGATACTCAGGTTACCCAGTATATATATCCTTTTGAAGCATATGTGCCGGAATTTATGGATTTTTCCGGTAAAGATGAAGATACATTCAACACATGGGTTAAGAATAAAACCAATGAACCCTTCAATCTCACAGATAGTGAGCTTTTCTCTTTTGTTCTGATAAAATTCAATGATAAAGAAGAAGGTTACTATATAAAAACACACCATATTATTTCAGACGGCTGGACTACAGGCATGATCTTTGAGGAAATCGAACATTATTATGATCTTCTTAAAGCCGGTAAAGAACCTGAAGAAAAATCATATCCTTCATATATTCAGTTTATTTCCGAAGAAAAAGCATATCTTCAGTCTCCGGATGCTGAAAAGGATAGAGAATTCTGGTTAAATTACCTTTCTCCTTTACCTGAAGAAGTAAATCTTTCGGAAAAGAAAGCAAAGTCAGATAATATCCGTGCAAAAGCTACCTCTATTAAAGTCCCCGATGAATTAAGTGGAAAAATATATGATTATTGTAAGGGATGTAAAACGTCTATCTTTAAAGTCCTTCTTTCCTGCCTTGCCATATATATATCCAGAATTACTTCCTCAGATGAAGCGGTTATAGGAACTGGAAACCACAACAGATCTACTGCAGAGCAGAAGAAGATGACAGGTATGTTCGTAAGCACCATTCCTTTAAAAATAACTGCAGACAGAGATATGGATTTTAACAGTTTCGTCCGGAAAAACGGTCACGATATTAATAACATTATAAAAAATCATTCCAGATATCCCTTTGATCTTCTCGCAGGAGAAATTCGGAAAAAATATGGAGTAAGACCTGATTATCTTCTGAATATAACACTTGTAGGTCTTCCTGCTTTTGAAGATCCGAGAAAACAGGTTGAACGTATGGTTCCTGATTATGAACTATCGGATATATCAATTCATATTTATGAAAAATTTAAAGAAAATAAAAAATATATTGAACTTGAATGGGCTTACCGGACAGAAAAATTTGGCGATGAACATATAGAAAGAATTCATGAACTGCTCTGTCAGATTTTAAATGATGCCCTCTCGGAACCGGATAAAAAAATCTCACATATTAAGATGTGCCCCGCCCGGGAAGAGGAGATTATTTTTGAGAAATTTAATAATACCTTTTTTGAAATCCCCGGACATGTTACAGTTCAGGAATTATTTGAAACTCAGGTAAATCTTCATCCCGACAGACCTGCCGTTGTATATGAAAATCAGATACTCAGTTACGGAGAACTGAACAGACAGGCCAATCAGATTGCCGCAGCATTGAGAAAAGACGGGCTGAAGCCGGATAATCCGGCAGCTATACTTATGGAAAGTTCTCCTGAAATGATGGTAAGTATTCTTGGCGTGTTAAAAGCAGGAGGATTTTATATTCCCATAGATCCTGAATATCCGTCCGATAGAATTTCCTATATGCTCTCTGACAGCGGTACAGGAATTCTTCTCACAAAAAGAAGTCTTTATAATAAATTTAACTTTGACGGCATTATCTATGATCTTGAAGATAGAAATCTGTTACGGGGAGACAGAGGGAACCCTGAAAAAATAAATACTCCCCGTGATCTTGTATATGTTATTTATACCTCGGGCACTACGGGAAAACCTAAAGGTGTGATGATAGAAAATCATTCCCTTGTCAATCTATCCGTCTATTTTATCAATACTCACGAGATGACAGAAAAAGATAATACGTCAAAATATATGGCTCCTGCCTTTGATGCTTCTGTGCTGGAAATATTTCCTTCTTTACTTTCCGGCGCGACTGTACATATTATCCCGAAATCGATAAGACTTTCACCTGTACAGTTAAATGAATATTATGAAGAGCATAATATTACCACTGCCATTCTTCCCACACAGTTCGGAGAACAGTTCATGGCTCTTACGGAGAATAAATCTCTTAAATGGATTGTAATAGGAGGTGAAAAATTAAAAAGCTTCATTCCTCAGAGATATAAAGTATATAATGATTACGGGCCTACTGAATATACGGTGGAAACGAGTTCCTTTAACATTGATAAATATTATGAAAATATTCCCATAGGTAAACCTGTATTTAATACATCTGTTTATATAACAGACTCTTTTGCCAATCTTCAGCCCATAGGAGTTGCCGGAGAACTCTGTATCTCAGGATACGGGCTTTCCAGGGGATATCTTAATAGAGAAGAACTGACAGAAGAAAAATTTGTAGAAAACCCCTTTATTCCGGGAGAAAGGATGTATAGAACAGGAGACCTGGCAAGGTGGCTTCCCGACGGAAACCTGGAATTCCTGGGAAGAATTGATGCTCAGGTAAAGATAAGAGGTTTCCGTATTGAATTAGGGGAAATAGAAGAAGGCCTTAAAAAGATAGACACGGTAAAAGATGCAGTAGTAATTGACAGAAGTGATAAACAGGAAAATAAATATCTCTGTGCCTATTACATAAGTGATATAAAACTGAAATCCAGCGAATTACAGAAAGAACTCTCAGAATTTCTTCCTGATTATATGATCCCTTCCTGCTTCTTAAAAATAGATAAAATCCCTCTTACTGCCCACGGGAAATTGGACAGAAAGTCTCTTTTAGAGCCGGAAGAAAGTGATCTTGCCTCTCATGAAACCTATGTAGCACCCAGGAATGAGAGGGAAGAAATACTTGCTGCCATATGGAAAAAATTCCTTAAATGCGACAGAGTCGGTATATATGATAATTTCTTCCATCTCGGCGGAGACTCTATTATGAGTATTCAGGTAGTGGCCAGGGCAAACAGCGAGGGGATAAATATTACGGCATCACAGTTGCTTCGCCATCCCACTATTGCAGAAATATCAGAGGAGGCCGGGAAGAAATCAGTTCCTCAGGCAGAGCAAAGACTCCTTGCGGGAGAAGTGCCCTTATTACCTGTACAGGAATGGTTTTTTGAACAGGAATTTGAATGTGTCAATCACTTCAATCAGGCTTTTCTCTTTACACTTAAATCAGACGGAAACAGAGAAATTATAGAAAAAACTCTGAATATTTTAGTGAATCATCATGACGGGTTGAGGCTGAGATTCAAAAAAGAAGAAACCTGGCTTCAGCGGTATGAAAAACCTGAGAAAACTTCTGTTTCAGTCGATATGATAGATCTTTCTTCTGTGCCGGAAGATTCTCTCTATATGTTCATTGTAGAAAAATGTAATTCCATACAAAATTCTCTCAATATTACGGAAGGGCCTGTTATAAGAGCGGCCCTGTTTAAAGGCCATAGAGACGGCAGGGACAGACTCTTTATTGTAATACATCACCTCTGTATAGATATGGTTTCATGGAGAATAATCATAGAAGATTTTCATAATATATACAGCAGGCTTTCTGACGGTCTTACTCCGTCTATACCTGCCAAAACGTCTTCTTACAGAGACTGGTCAGAGGGTTTGAGAAAGTATATTCCGGCAGCAGAAAAACACAGTGATTACTGGCTCGGAGTTCTCAGAGATGCCTCTCCTCTTCCGGTAGAATATAAAGAATCTAAATTTTCCGATATAAGAGACTATAAAGTTTCTCTTTCAGCTCATGATACGGAACTTTTATTAAATGCCGTTCCTTCTGTTTATAACACACAGATTAATGATATATTGCTTTCTGCCCTTCTTCTCGCATTTAACCGTTCTCTTAATGTTCCTGACCTGGTAATAAATCTGGAAGGACACGGAAGAGAAGAGACTGTTTCGGAAGTCAATCTGTCACAGACAGTGGGATGGTTTACCACAATATTTCCTGTTCATCTGAAGATCCCTTCAGGCACAGGCGGAACAGATTACGGCTCTCTTATAAAATCGGTAAAAGAAACTATGAGAACCATACCGGTTAACGGTATTTCCTACGGAGTGTTAAGATATTTTTCTCATATAAAAGAAGAATTGAAAAAACTGGAATGTAAGAGAGTGGCCTTTAATTATCTCGGCCAGTTCGGAGGAGAAACAAGCGGCGGGGATTTTTTCACTGCCATGGAAGCGCTTTCGGAAGGTTCAGTATCTTCAGAGAACAGTATAATAAACCTTCTGGATATTAACGGTTTTGTCATGGACGGTTCTTTATCTATGACTTTCGGCTACAGCACTCATATCTGGGATGGCGAAAAAGCTAAAGAACTGGCCGATCATTTCATCATAAGCCTGAAAGATATAATCAATCACTGTATTGAACAGGGGAGAAAACATTTTACTCCTTCTGATTTTCCTCTTGCCACTGTCACTCAATCGTTCCTCGACGGTATAAGTGATTCTTCTTCTATTGAAACCATATACAGCCTTTCACCTCTTCAGGAAGGGCTCCTCTTTCATGCAGTAGCTTCTCCCGACTCTGATCAATACTGCACACAGACGTCCTGGCTTTATAAAGGAGAGCTCGATGTAAATGCCCTTAAAGACGGGTGGAACGGCATATTTTCCTCTCATCCTATTTTTAGAACAGCTTTTATATGGGAAGAAACTGATAAACCTTTCCAGATAGTCTACAGAAATGCCTCTCTTCCATGGTACATTACGGATCTCAGTGGAATGATCCGGGAAAAACAGGAAGAAAAAATAGAATCTATAAGAATAAAGATAAGACGGGAAGGTTTTAATCTGAGTAAGCCCCCTCTTGCCTATCTTCACCTGTTCATCCTGGGAAAGGATGAATACAGATTTATATGGACCTGTCATCATATACTTATAGACGGCTGGTCAATGCCTTTAATAATGCAGGAACTGAAGAGAAGATACTACTCTGTTGTAAATAAAGAGACTTTACATCTGAAGCCTGCAAAACCTTTTGAAACATATATAAAATGGATGGCCGAACAGGATAAAGAGCGAATTGCAGATTACTGGAAGAACACTCTTTCCGATTTTTCCGCCCCCACTCCTCTTACGGTAAACAGCACCGGTCTTAATATTCACAAATCTATTGAAAACCTGGGAGAATATGTCTGTTCTCTCCCGGAAGATTTCTTTTCAGAATGTCAGAAGTTTGCCCGTTCTATGGAGGTAACAATCAATGCTCTTATTCAACTGGCCTGGAGTTGTGTTCTTTCCTGTTACAGCGGAAGTGAAGATATACTTTACGGAACAACTGTTTCAGGAAGGCCGTCGGAACTTTCAGGTGTTGAAAGAATGATAGGACTCTTCATCAATACACTTCCTTTGAGAGTAAAGCTGAACCATCAGGAAACTATAGCCTGTAATCTGAAACATGTCCACCATATCATACAGGATGTCAGTAATTTAAGCCATATATCTCTGAGCAAACTTCAATCTTTTTCCGATATTCCTCCGGGAGAAGCTCTTTTTTACAGTCTTTTCGTTTTTGAAAATTACCCTGTTGATGAAGATGCCGGTGAGGGTAAAACTTTAGCAATGAACGATCTGAAAGCCTATGAAAAATCAAATTATCCTTTAAATTTAATTGTTGCGCCGGGAAAAGACCTTATGATAAAAATTTCCTATGATGGCGACTGTTTCACAGAACATGTCATAAAAAATATGGCATGTCATATAGAGGGTGCATTAAAATGGATAACTGCCCATCCTGAACAACTCCTCAGGGATATAGATATACTTTCAGAAAAAGAAAAATATCTGCTTTTTAATACTTTTAATGATACCTGTCATGATTTTCCGAAGAACACAACAATTCATGAACTGATAGAGAAAACAGTGGAATTATACCCTGAAAAAACTGCTGTTGTTTATAAAGATGAAAAACTTTCTTACAGAGAGTTAAATGATCGTGCAAATAAACTGGCTCATTATCTGAGAGGGGAAGGAGTGAAACAGGACAGCAGGGTATCCATACTTCTGGATCGCTCCTGTCATATGATTGTAAGTATTCTTGCAGTACTTAAAGCAGGCGGAGCCTATGTCCCTGTTGATCCCCACTATCCTGCGGAGAGGATAAATTATATAGTTTCAGACAGCGGTTCCCTTATGTTAATCACAGATCACCATCTGGCAGAAAAAATAAAAGCGTCAATTCCTGTGCTTTATGGAGCAGACTGTGATGATGTAACCTCCCGTTACGCGTCACGCGTTACGCGTCACGATTCCCGTATAAATCCAGAACATATAAATACATCGAAGGATCTTGCCTATATGATCTATACATCGGGGTCAACAGGTCAGCCAAAAGGTGTTATGATAGAACACCACTCCCTTGTAAATTTATCCCTGTATTATAAAACAGCATATAATGTTTCAGAACATGATAATATGGCGAAATATGTATCATCCGGTTTCGATGCTTCAATTCCTGAAATATTCCCCGCCCTTATTTCCGGAGCAGGTATCCATATTATTCCTGAAGAAATCCGTCTTTCTCCTTCAGGGTTAAATGAATATTTCGAAAGAAACAATGTAACTATGGCAATTCTTCCGACCCAGTTCGGAGAACAGTTTATGCTCCTTACGGATAACAGGAGCCTGAGATGGATAGTAGTTGCAGGCGATAAGCTGAAAACCTTCAAAAAACAGAATTATACAGTGATAAACGGCTACGGCCCTACTGAATATACGGTGTGTACTTCCGATTTTATTATAGATAAATATTATGAGAATATTCCAATAGGTAAACCGATTTATAATACAAAAGTTTATATACTGGATAAATACGGTAAGATAACACCGGCAGGAATACCGGGAGAGCTGTGTGTCTCAGGAGAAGGTGTGGCAAGGGGATATCTGAACAGAGAAGAATTGACGAAAGAAAAATTTGCAGAAAATCCCTTTGTACCCGGAGAGAGAATGTATCGTACAGGAGACCTGGCAAGATGGCTTCCCGGCGGTAATCTTGAATTCCTGGGGAGAATTGATGCTCAGGTAAAGATAAGAGGTTTTCGCGTAGAACTGGGAGAGATAGAAGAAGCTCTGAAGAAGATAGAACCCGTAAAAGATGCAGTAGTAATAGACAGGAGCGATAAACAGGGCAATAAATATCTATGTGCCTATTACATAAGTGATGCAAAACTGAACTCCTTTGAATTACAGAAAGAACTTTCACTCTTCCTGCCTGATTATATGGTTCCGTCATGTTTTTTAAAGATCGACATAATTCCTGTTACTGCTCATGGAAAGGTAGACAGAAAAGCTCTGCCTGAGCCGGAAGACAGTGATCTGGCTTCCCATGAAACCTATGTGGCACCCAGGAATGAGAGGGAAGAAATACTTGCTGCCATATGGAAAAAATTCCTTAAATGCGACAGAGTCGGTATATATGATAATTTCTTCCATCTCGGCGGAGACTCTATTATGAGTATTCAGGTAGTGGCCAGGGCAAACAGCGAGGGGATAAATATTACGGCATCACAGTTGCTTCGCCATCCCACTATTGCAGAAATATCAGAGGAGGCCGGGAAGAAATCAGTTCCTCAGGCAGAGCAAAGACTCCTTGCGGGAGAAGTGCCCTTATTACCTGTACAGGAATGGTTTTTTGAACAGGAATTTGAATGTGTCAATCACTTCAATCAGGCTTTTCTCTTTACACTTAAATCAGACGGAAACAGAGAAATTATAGAAAAAACTCTGAATATTTTAGTGAATCATCATGACGGGTTGAGGCTGAGATTCAAAAAAGAAGAAACCTGGCTTCAGCGGTATGAAAAACCTGAGAAAACTTCTGTTTCAGTCGATATGATAGATCTTTCTTCTGTGCCGGAAGATTCTCTCTATATGTTCATTGTAGAAAAATGTAATTCCATACAAAATTCTCTCAATATTACGGAAGGGCCTGTTATAAGAGCGGCCCTGTTTAAAGGCCATAGAGACGGCAGGGACAGACTCTTTATTGTAATACATCACCTCTGTATAGATATGGTTTCATGGAGAATAATCATAGAAGATTTTCATAATATATACAGCAGGCTTTCTGACGGTCTTACTCCGTCTATACCTGCCAAAACGTCTTCTTACAGAGACTGGTCAGAGGGTTTGAGAAAGTATATTCCGGCAGCAGAAAAACACAGTGATTACTGGCTCGGAGTTCTCAGAGATGCCTCTCCTCTTCCGGTAGAATATAAAGAATCTAAATTTTCCGATATAAGAGACTATAAAGTTTCTCTTTCAGCTCATGATACGGAACTTTTATTAAATGCCGTTCCTTCTGTTTATAACACACAGATTAATGATATATTGCTTTCTGCCCTTCTTCTCGCATTTAACCGTTCTCTTAATGTTCCTGACCTGGTAATAAATCTGGAAGGACACGGAAGAGAAGAGACTGTTTCGGAAGTCAATCTGTCACAGACAGTGGGATGGTTTACCACAATATTTCCTGTTCATCTGAAGATCCCTTCAGGCACAGGCGGAACAGATTACGGCTCTCTTATAAAATCGGTAAAAGAAACTATGAGAACCATACCGGTTAACGGTATTTCCTACGGAGTGTTAAGATATTTTTCTCATATAAAAGAAGAATTGAAAAAACTGGAATGTAAGAGAGTGGCCTTTAATTATCTCGGCCAGTTCGGAGGAGAAACAAGCGGCGGGGATTTTTTCACTGCCATGGAAGCGCTTTCGGAAGGTTCAGTATCTTCAGAGAACAGTATAATAAACCTTCTGGATATTAACGGTTTTGTCATGGACGGTTCTTTATCTATGACTTTCGGCTACAGCACTCATATCTGGGATGGCGAAAAAGCTAAAGAACTGGCCGATCATTTCATCATAAGCCTGAAAGATATAATCAATCACTGTATTGAACAGGGGAGAAAACATTTTACTCCTTCTGATTTTCCTCTTGCCACTGTCACTCAATCGTTCCTCGACGGTATAAGTGATTCTTCTTCTATTGAAACCATATACAGCCTTTCACCTCTTCAGGAAGGGCTCCTCTTTCATGCAGTAGCTTCTCCCGACTCTGATCAATACTGCACACAGACGTCCTGGCTTTATAAAGGAGAGCTCGATGTAAATGCTCTTAAAGAGGCCTGGAACGGTATATTTTCGTCCCAGCCTATTTTTAGAACGGCTTTTGTATGGGAAGAAACTGATAAACCTTTTCAGATAGTTTACAGAAATGCCTCTTTCCCCTGGTACAGCATGGATCTCAGTGAAACGGACAGAGAAAAACAGACAGAAAAAATAGAATCTATAAGGTTAAAGATAAGACGGGAAGGTTTTAACCTGCGTAAGCCCCCTCTTTCGTATCTTCACATCTTCATACTGGGAAAAAATGAATACAGGTTTATATGGACATGTCATCATATCCTTATAGACGGATGGTCAATGCCTTTAATAATGCAGGAATTGAAGAGAAGGTATGAAGTTCTTGTAAATAAAGAAATTATGGATATGAAGCCTGTAAAGCCTTTTGAGGCCTATATAAAATGGCTGGCAGAACAGGATATGGAGAAAACAATGGACTACTGGAAAAATAATCTTTCAGATTTTTCCGTTCCCACTCCTCTTACGGTAAACACCGGCGAACTGGACATTCATAAATCCATTGAAAATCTGAAAGAACATATTCATTATCTTCCCGGGGATTTTATGGCAGCATGTCAGACCTTTGCCCGTTCCAATCGTGTAACACTTAATGCCCTCGTACAACTGGCATGGGCTTCTGTCCTGTCTCTCTACAGCGGTTCCGAAGACATACTTTACGGCACCACTGTCTCAGGAAGACCGCCGGAACTTGCAGGAGTCGAAGAAATAATAGGACTCTTTATAAATACCATTCCTCTGAGAGCAAAGTTAAAACATAATGAATCTGCCCTTTATAATCTTAAGAATATTCATAGTACCATACAGGAAGGCAATAATTTAAGCCATATATCTCTGAATAAACTTCAGCCTCTCGCCGGTATTCCTCCCGGAGAAGCACTTTTTTACAGTCTTTTCGTTTTTGAAAATTATCCTCTTGAAGAAGAAGGTACCCATAAGAAAACTCTGGCCATGACAGACATAAAGGCTTATGAAAAGACTAATTATCCTTTAAATGTTATTGTTGCGCCGGGAAAAGAACTCTGTGTAAAGATTTTATATGACGGCGACTGTTTTACGGAACATGTAGTAGAAAATATGAAGGGTCACATAGAATCTGCATTGAAATGGATTTTAAGTAATCCTGAAAATCTTCTGAAAGATATGGATATAGTTTCAGACAAAGAAAAAGATGTACTGCTAAAAACCTTCAATGATACTTATTGTGATTTCCCTCACGAAACAGTAATTCAGGAATTGATTGAGAAAGAGGCAGAAACATACCCTGACAAAATTGCCGTTGTCTATAAAAATGAAAAACTTTCTTACAGGGAACTGAATGAAAGAGCCAATAAACTGGCTCATGTGCTGAGAGGAGAAGGTGTGAAACGTGACAGCAGAGTAGCCATACTTCTGGATAGATCGTGCCATATGATTGTAAGTGTTCTTGCTGTCGTGAAATCGGGAGGATGTTATGTCCCCATAGATCCAGAATATCCGATTGAAAGGATAAAATATATAATTTCAGACAGTGATTCACTTATGTTAATCACAGAACCTCATCTGGCTGAGAAAATAAATCCGTCAATTCCTGTGCTTTATGCAGCAGATTCTGATGACCTGACCTCCCGTCACGCGTCACGCGTTACGCGTCACGATTCTCACAAAAATCCCGATATAATAAATACTCCGAACGATCTGGCCTATATTATCTATACATCAGGTTCTACGGGACAGCCGAAAGGTGTTATGATAGAACACCGGGCTCTTATGAATATGTGCACCTGGTATAAAAATACACGTCACCTGAGCGAGAAAGACAGTATGACAAAATATGCGTCCTTCGGTTTTGATGCTTCCGTATGGGAAATATTCCCATGTCTCATATCAGGTGCCACACTCCATATAATAGGTGAAGATATAAGGCTTTCTCCGTCAGAGTTAAACTCCTATTATGAAGAAAATAATGTAACTGTAAGTTTTCTCCCCACACAGTTTACGGAACAGTTTATAGAAATGTTTGAAAATAAAAGCCTGAGATGGCTGGATACGGGCGGAGATAAATTGCGATCTTTCAGGAAGAAGAATTATACCGTCGTAAATAATTACGGCCCTACCGAATATACGGTATGCACCACGAGTTTTATAATAGATAAATATTATGAAAATATCCCCGTAGGAAAACCTGTATATAATACGACTGTTTATATTCTGGATAAACATAACAGGATGGCTCCTCTCTGTGTGCCGGGAGAACTGTGTATTTCAGGTGCCGGCATGGCAAGGGGATACCTTAACAGACCGGAGCTTACGGAAGAGAAATTTGTAGAAAATCCCGTTGAACCGGGCCGTAGGATGTATCGGACAGGAGACCTTGCGCGGTGGCTCCCTGACGGCAATATTGAATTCCTCGGCCGTATTGATCAGCAGGTAAAGATAAGAGGTTTTCGCATTGAACTGGGTGAAATAGAAGAAGCCCTTAAAAAGATAGATTCCATAAGAGATGCGGTAGTGGTTGACAGGAGTGATAAACAGGGAAATAAATATCTCTGTGCCTGTTACATAAGTGATATAAAATTTAAATCCTCCGAATTACAGGAAGAACTCTCACGATTCCTGCCCGATTATATGATTCCGTCATGTTTCTTGAAAATCGACAGCATTCCCGTTACTGCCCATGGAAAAGTGGACAGAAAATCTCTGCCTGAACCGGAAGAAAGTGACCTTGCTTCACATGAAACCTATGTGGCTCCCAGGAATGAGAGGGAAGAAATACTTGCGAGAATATGGAAAAAGGTACTTAAATGCGACAGAGTCGGTATTTATGATAACTTCTTCAGTCTCGGCGGAGATTCTATTATGAGTATTCAGGTGGTGACAGGGGCAAATAATGAGGGAATTCCAGTTACGGCATCACAGCTTCTCCGTTATCCGACCATTGCCAGAATATCAGAGGAGATTGAAAAGAAAACACTTCCTCAGACAGAAAAAGGTATTTTAAAAGGGGAAGTTCCCCTGTTACCGGTACAGGAATGGTTCTTTGAACAGGAATTTGAAAATGTCAATCACTTCAATCAATCTCTTCTCTTTACTCTGAAGCAGGCCGGAGACAGAGGAATCATAGAAAAAACCCTGAACATGTTAGTAAACCATCATGACGGATTGAGACTCAGATTCAGATATGTAAAGGTTGACGGCGGAGAGAGTGAATATATGGTTCGCCGCAGCACAGAGGGGAAATGGATCCAGTGGTATGAACACCCGGAGAAAACTGCCCTTCCGGTGGAAGTGGTAAATCTTTCTTCTGTGACTGACGATATTTCTGCCTTCATTACAAAAAAGTGTACAGATTTACAGTCTTCTCTCAATATTACAGACGGGCCTGTCATAAAAACGGCACTCTTTAAAAACCATAAAGACGGTAAAGACAGGCTTTTTATCGTAATACATCGCCTCTGTACCGATATGGTTTCCTGGAGAATAATCGCGGAAGATTTTTGCAGTATATACAGAACACTTTCTGCCGGCGAAACACCTGTATTACCCGATAAAACCGCTTCATACAGAGATTATTCGGAAGGTCTCAGAAAATATGTTCCTGAAGCGGAAAAACATAGAGATTACTGGCTGAAAGTGTTTAGAGATTATTCAATGAATAAGGCACCGGGCAGCCTGTTTGAAATAACTGATTCCTGCTGCAAGACACTGACAGATTCTGCCTCTGTGAAAAACTATAAAATTTCTCTCGACAGTTATGATACGGAGCTTTTATTAAAAACCGTTCCTTCTGCTTTTAACACGGAGATTACCGATATTTTACTTTCAGCTCTGCTTCTTTCCTGTAACCGCTCTTTTCAGATATCCGATTTGCTGATAAATATGGAAGGAGACGGGCGAGAGACCTTTATAGGAGATGTGTCCCGTACTGCGGGATGGTTTAACACAACCTTCCCCGTCCGTCTGAAGAGTTCTTCACTGACAGATTATGATTCTCTTATAAAATCAATAAAAGAAACAGTCAGATCGGTACCTGACAGTGGTCTTTCTTATCAGATACTGAAATATTTTTCAGACAGAAAAGAAGATTTTAGAGAAGATTCATTACCAGTATTTACGTTTAATTATATCGGCGACGGTGTCTTACCGGAAAATGAATTACTCGCTTCTGAGGAATTTTTTGACTGTTCCTCTATCTATCATATGAATAACAATCTTCTGGATATTAAATCTTTTGTTTCCGGCAATACGTTATCAACGGTTTTTTCCGGCAACGGCCATATCAGATCGGAAGAAAATCTTAAAGAGTTTGCACATAATTTCATTGATACCCTGAAAGAGATAATCTATCACTGTATTAAACCGGGAAGAACATATTTTACTCCCTCCGATTTCCCACTTGCCCCTGTGTCCCAGTCTTTTCTTGACAGTATAAGCGACCCTTCTTCTATTGAAGCCATATACAATCTCTCTCCTCTTCAGGAAGGATTTCTCTTTCATGCCATGTCTTCGCCTGATTCCGATCATTACTGTACCCAGGCTTCCTGGAGTTATGAAGGAGATCTTCATATAGATGCTCTGAAAGAGGCATGGAATGATGTTTTTTCTGCCCATGGTGCTTTCCGAACAGGTTTTGTCTGGGAAAAAGGGGATAAACCGTTCCAGATAGTTTACAGACATGTTTCTCTCCCGTGGCATACGGTGGATTTAACCGGAAAAAACAGGGAAGAACAGGAAAAAATAATGGAACAGATAAGGGAAAAAGCAAGACCTTCAGTCTGTGATCTTAAAAATCCTCCTCCCTGTTCTCTTTACCTGTTTATAATTGAAACCGGCTGTTACAGATTCCTCTGGACCTATCATCATATTATTCTGGACGGATGGTCAATGCCTTTAATACTGAGAGAATTGAACAAAAGATATGAATGTATTGTAAATAAAGAAGCCTTTCATTTTAAATCGCCGAAGCCCTTTGAAGCATATATAAAATGGCTTTCTTTGCAGAATAATGAAGAACTTATAAATTACTGGAACGATTCTCTGTCCGATTTTTCCGCCCCCACTCCTCTTATGCTTAACAGAGCCCGTCTGGATATACATAAACCTGTTGAAAATGCCGGAGAATATTTATATACTCTTCCGGAAAGTTTCCTTTCGGAATGTCAGAAATTTGCCCGTTCTTCCCGGGTAACCCTCAATGCCCTTGTTCAACTGGCCTGGGCTTCCGTACTGTCTTCTTACAGCGGTTCCGAAGACATTCTGTACGGCACTACCGTCTCTGGAAGGCCTCCCGCTCTTTCAGGAGTGGAAGAGATGATAGGACTCTTTATAAATACCATTCCTCTCAGGGTAAGGTTAAACTATAACGAAACAGTGCTTTACAACCTGAAACATATTCAGGATGTCATACAGAACGGCAATAATTTAAGCCATATATCTCTGAGCAAACTTCAGTCCATGAGCAGTATTGCTCCCGGAGAAGCACTTTTTTACAGTCTTTTTGTTTTCGAGAATTTTCCCTTTACCGGGGAAATGACCGGTATGAAAAATGTAAAAATGTACGGTAAATCTACCTATCCCGTGAATATAGTTGTTCTGGCGGAAAAAGAACTGTCCGTAAGTATTGCCTATGACAGAGATTGTTTCAGAGATGATGTGATAGAAAGGATTGTCTGTCATATAGAACATGCTCTGAAATGGATTTTAAGTAATCCTGAAAATCCTCTCAGGGATATAGATATAATCCCGGAGAAGGAAAAACATCTCATGTTAAAAACCTTCAATGATACTCATTATGATTTCCCTGAGGAATCTACAATTCATGAATTGATAGAGAAAACAGTGGAATTATATCCTGACAGAAATGCCGTCGTTTATAAAGATGAAAAACTTACTTACAGGGAATTAAATGAAAAAGCCAATAAACTGGCTCATTTGCTGAGAGAAGAAGGAGTAAAAGGGGACAGCAGAGTGGGAATCTTCCTGGATCGCTCGTGCCATATGATTGTAAGTATCCTTGCCGTTCTTAAAGCAGGGGGAGCCTTTGTTCCCATAGACCCCCATTATCCGGTAGACAGGATAAATTATATAATTTCAGACAGCGGTTCACTTATGTTAATCACCGAGCCGGTACTGGCAGAAAAGATAAACCCGTCAATTCCTGTGTTTTATGGGACAGACTGTGTGACCTCCCGTCACGCGTCACGCGTTACGCGTCACGATTCCCTTATAAATCCCGAACATATAAATACATCGAACGATCTTGCCTATATGATTTATACATCGGGCTCAACAGGTCAGCCGAAAGGTGTTATGATAGAACACCATTCCCTTGTAAATTTAAGTCTCTGGTTCAGGGAAAGCCATGGTTTTACCGAAAAAGACAGCGTGTCGAAATATGTATCTTTCGGTTTCGACGCCTCAATTCCCGAAATATTTCCCGCCCTTATTTCCGGCGCATCGATTCATATTATTCCTGAAGAAATACGTCTTTCTCCTTCGAAATTGAATGAATATTTCGAAAGAAACAATGTAACGGGGGCAATTCTTCCCACTCAGTTCGGGGAACAGTTTATGCTCCTTACAGATAACAGGAGTCTGAGATGGATAGAAGTTGCAGGCGATAAGCTGAAAACATTTAAAAAACAGAATTATACTGTGGCAAACGGCTACGGCCCCACTGAATATACTGTGTGCACGTCCAATTTCATTATAGACACATATTATGAAAATATTCCCATAGGTAAACCGATTTATAATACTCATGTTTATATACTGGATAAATACGGGAAAATAACACCGGCGGGAATTCCCGGAGAACTGTGTGTATCGGGAGAAGGTGTGGCAAGGGGATATCTGAACAGGGAAGAATTGACGAAAGAGAAATTTGTAGAAAATCCCTTTGTACCCGGAGAGAGAATGTATCGTACAGGAGACCTTGCAAGATGGCTTCCCGACGGAAACCTGGAATTTCTGGGCCGTGTTGATGCCCAGGTAAAGATAAGAGGTTTTCGCATAGAACTGGGAGAGATAGAAGAAGCCCTTAAGAAGATAGAACCCGTAAAAGATGCAGTAGTAATAGACAGAAGTGATAAACAGGGCAATAAATATCTCTGTGCCTATTACATAAGTGATATAAAATTTAAATCTTCTGAATTACAGAAGGAACTTTCACTATTCCTGCCTGATTATATGGTTCCGTCATGTTTCTTGAAAATCGACACAATTCCGGTAACTGCCCATGGAAAGGTGGATAGACGTGTTCTCCCCGTGCCGGCACAGAGTGATCTGGCCTCCCATGAGACCTATGTGGCACCCAGAAATGAAAGGGAAGAAATACTTGCCAGTATATGGAAAGATGTTCTCCGCTGTGACAGGGTCGGCATTTATGATAATTTCTTCAGCCTCGGCGGAGATTCCATTATGAGTATTCAGATAGCGGCAAGGGCAAACAATGAGGGAATCCATATTACGGCATCAAATATTCTTCGTAATCCCACTGTTGCCTCTCTTTCTTCTGAAATTAAAGAAAAAGCCCATGTTGCAGGAGAACAGAAAATACTTTCCGGAGAAGTACCGTTAATACCTGTTCAGGAATGGTTCTTTGAACAGGGATTCAGAGAATTAAATTACTTCAACCAGTCTTTCCTCTTCACGTTGAAACAGGATGTGGCAGCAGAAGTTATAGAAAAAACCCTGAATATTCTTCAGACCCATCATGACGGTCTGAGACTCAGATTTAAACATACAGACGGTGAATACAATTTTGGCGCCGGTACACAGCAGGAGGGAAAATGGATTCAGTGGTACGAAAGTCCTGAGAAATCCCATATTTCCGTTGAAATTTTTGCACTTCCGGACTTGTGTCACGATGATCTCTCGGGATTTATTACGGGAAAATGCACATCCCTTCAGGCGTCTCTTGACATAACAGAGGGGCCGACAGTAAGATCGGTCATTTTTAAAGGACACTGTGACGGCAGAGACAGACTCTTTATTGCAGTGCATCATCTCTGTGTTGATATGGTGTCATGGAGGATAATCATAGAAGATTTCCACAGTATATACAGAAGTATTTCTGCAGGTGAAACTCCTTCTCTTCCGCCAAAGACTTCTTCTTACAGAGAATGGGCTCTCGCTTTAAGGAAATATAATGCAGAAGTTCACAGAGATTACTGGTTAAATGTTTTGAGGGATATTTCGCCTTTCCCTGTAGAGTATAAAGAGTCAACATTCTCCGATATAAGAGAATATAAAGTCAGTCTGCCCTTACAGGAAACAGATCTCTTGATAAATTCTGTTCCTTCAGTCTATAACACTCAGATAAATGACATATTACTTTCTGCTCTTCTTATGGCATTCAACCGTGTCCTGAATGTGCCTGAAGTGATTATCAATCTTGAAGGACATGGCAGAGAAGAAATTACTGATGAAGTGGATCTGTCCCGTACTGTGGGCTGGTTTACTTCAATTTTCCCTGTCCGCCTGAAGAGTCCTTCCATGGAACCGGGAAGTATTATAAAATCCGTAAAAGAAATACTTCGTTCCGTACCCGATAAAGGCCTCTCATATGGAGTATTGAGATACCTTTCGGAAGGTAAAGAAGATTTAAAGAAACTGGAATGTAAGAGAGTGGGCTTTAATTATCTCGGCCAGATAGACTCCTCTATACTTGACGGAGAATTGCTCTGCGGAACAGAAGAATCTGCCGGCCCCCCCGTATCTCCTGAGAACGGTATTATAAATATTCTGGATCTGAACGGATTTATTTCAAAAGGAATTCTCTCTATGATGTTTACTTACAGCAGTAATATCTGGAAAGAAGAAAGGGTCAAACATACAGGAGATTCTTTTATAGAAAGTCTCAAAGAAATTATTGATCACTGTATGAAAACAGAAGGGAAACACTTTACGCCATCTGATTTCCCCCTTGCTACAGTAACCCAGTCATTCCTGGACACAATTGCCGATCCTTCTTCAGTAGAATCTATTTACGGCCTTACCCCTCTTCAGGAAGGTATGCTTTTCCATACCATTTATGCCCCCGGCTCCGATGAATATTCTATGCAGATTTACTGGCATTACAGGGAAGATATAGATGAAGATGCCTTACGTGCATCATGGGAAAAAGTAATCTCCCGTCATACCATATTGAGAAGTGCCTTTGTATGGCAGAATATGGAAAAACCTGTTCAAATTGTTTACAGAGACGTTCCTCTCCCGTGGCACAGGGAAGACTGGAGTTCTGTACAGGAAACAGAGGAAAAACTGAAAAAATATCTTCTCACAGACAGAAATGCCGGTTTCGAGCTCACAAAACCCTGTCTTATGAGATTTCATCTCATAAAACTGGGAGAAGAGCATTACATATTCGTATGGACTTCCCATCATATTATTCAGGACGGATGGTCTCTCCCTGTTATAATGAGTGAAGTAACAGCCTGTTACAGAGCTTTTTCGGAAAATAAACAGGTAGAACTTCCCGAAAGTCCTCCCTATGAAGGATATATAAAATGGTTCAGGAATGTTAAAAAGTCAGAAACTGAAAAATACTGGAAGGAATATGTGAAAGGTTTCTCCCTTCCCACACCTCTTAATATCGGCAGAAGATCGGTAAAATCCGACAGCCACGGTTATATGCCCAATGTAAAAGAAACAGGAGATTTTTATCCTGAAACCTTTGCCTCTGAAGCTTCTGCTTTTGCCAGAAAACATAAAATTACCGTAAATATCCTTTTACAGATGGCCTGGGCTATAGTTCTTTCAAAATACAGCGGTTATCGTGATGTGCTGTTCGGAGCAACAGTGTCGGGACGACCTGCAGAGCTCAGGGGAGTGGAAAACATGGTAGGACTCTTTATAAATGCCATACCTGTGAGAGTAAAAATAGATGAAAATATAAATATAATCTCACAGCTTGTAGAATCCCATGAGTCTTTCCAGACTTCATCCAATCACTTTATGATCTCTTTAAATGAGATAAAATCTTTTACGGATTTATCTCCCGATTCTCCATTCTTCGACAGTATTTTTGTCTATCAGAATTATCCTTTCAGAGATGTCACGGGAACACATGAAAAACTCAATCCTCTTGACCTGGGAGCCTTTGAAAGGACAAACTACAGTATTACCATTTCATGCGGTATGACGGAAAAAGTCTCTATGAGAGTAATTTATGACGGAGATGTTTTTGAAGAGAATATTATAAAAAGACTCATTGCCCATATCTATGAAGCAGCCCTGTGGATTATGAAAAATCCGGAAAAGTCGATTAAAGATGCGGAAATTATCCCCGAAAGAGAAAAAGAAGAACTTCTTTACGGATTTAATCATACAGAGTGGCCATATGACAGGAATCTTATGATGAAAGATTTGCTGGAAGAAGCAGCCGAGAAATACGGAGATAATACGGCTGTAGTATATAAAGACGAAAAAATTACTTATCGGGAATTGAACGAAAAAGCAAATACTCTCGCCCGTGTATTGAGAGAAAAAGGTATCGGAAGGGGCAAAACTGCAGGTATCTTTATAGATCGTTCCCTGGAAATGGTAATGGCCGTAATAGCCGTTGTTAAATCAGGTGGTGTCTATATACCGGTAGATCATGAATATCCTTCTTCCAGGATAGAATATATGCTCAAAGACAGTGATGCCTCCATACTCCTTACGAGACAGGAGCTGGCGGAAAAACTTGATTTCGGAGGCACTGTTTTATTCCTTGATGATGAAAAACTTTATGAAGGAGACAGCAGTAATCTTTCTTCTATAAATGGGCCGGAAGATGCTGTTACCATTATATATACGTCCGGTTCCACTGGAAACCCGAAAGGTGTTATAACAAAACACCCCGGGCTTACCCATTTCTGTCTCTGGTATAAAGAAACAAGACATCTTACGGAAAAGGATAATACGACAAAATTTGTCTCCTTCGGCTTTGATGTTACCATGTGGGAAATATTCCCGACCCTTATGAGCGGTGCCGCCCTCCATATTATAGAGAGTGATATCCGCCTCTCTCCCTATCAGTTAAATGACTATTTCGAGAAAAACAATATTACCGTGAGCTTCCTCCCCACGCAGTTCTGCGAACAGTTTATGGCCCTTACGGACAATCACTCACTCAGGTGGCTGGATACTGCAGGAGAAAAGCTCAGAACTTATACAGAGCGGAATTATACCCTTGTAAACGGCTACGGCCCGACGGAATATACTGATTGTATTTCATGGTTTATTGTGGACAGGCCTTATGAAAATATTCCTATAGGTAAACCCATCAGTAATACGAGGGTTTATATATTGGGAGAAGACGGAAAACTCGTTCCTCCATGTGTCCCCGGAGAACTCTGTGTGGCAGGCCACGGCATGACAGGAGGTTATTTAAACAGATCTGATCTTACAGAGTTAAAGTATATAGAAAATCCATTCGTGGCCGGTGAAAAGATGTACCGCACGGGAGACCTTGCCAGATGGCTTCCCGACGGAAATATTGAATATCTGGGAAGAATTGATACACAGGTTAAAATCAGAGGCTTTCGAATTGAACTTTCAGAAATAGAACAGACCATGAAGAAGATACCATGGATTACCGATGCGGCAGTAATAGACAGAGACGATGAAGATGGAAGAAAATATCTCTGTGCCTACTATGTTCCTGTCCGGAATTTTGCCGGAGAAGATGAAACGGGAAAAATAAAAACGTTCCTCAAGGAATCTCTTCCCGATTATATGACTCCCCAGTTTATTATGAAAATCGATGTCATACCTCTTACTCCGAACGGAAAAATTGACAGAAAATCCCTCCCTGCACCTGACGAGTCTATGGTAAAAGAAGAATTTATCCCTCCCTCTACAGAGACGGAAAAGAAACTTTCGGCTATATGGGAAGAAATTTTAGGCGTCAGGGCAGGTATGAACAGTAATTTCTTCGACCTGGGAGGCCATTCCATTAAAGCAGTGGCTCTTCAGAGCAAAATTCAGAAGGCTTTTGATATTGCCATAAGTCTGAAAGATATTTTCAAATATTCTACCCTGAAAGAAATGTCTCTTCTGATTGAAAAGAGCAGTAAAACCTTTATTTCTATTTCACCTGCGCCGGCCATGGAGTATTATCCTGTTTCTTCCGCACAGAGACGTATGTTCCTTCTAAATCAGATGGATCAGCAGAGCATTAGCTATAATGTTCCCTGCCTGTTTATTATCGAAGGCTTGCCGGACCATAAAAAACTGCTTCAATCAATAGATTCTGTTATTAAAAGACATGAAATACTCAGAACTTCTTTTCATATACATGACGGCGAACCGGTTCAAAAAATCCATGAAACTGTTCATACGGAACATATATACAGAGAAGAAGAGTGCGGGAATATTTCCGAAATAGCAAAAGAGTTTATCCGTCCCTTTGATTTATCTGCCCCTCCTCTTATAAGATGTGCTCTTATAAAGATAGCTTCGAAAAAGCACCTCTTTATTCTGGATATACATCATATTATCTTTGACGGTGTGTCTTTTGATATATTTATGAGAGAGCTATGGGGTTTTTACAGAGGCCATGAGTTGCCTCCTTTAAAGTTACAGTATAAGGATTTTGCCTTCTGGCATGAAAATCTCTTAAAATCGGAAGAAATAAATAAACAGAAAAAATACTGGATCAATGTCTATGACGGTGAACTTCCCGTGTTAAACCTTGTGACAGACATGGCCCGTCCTTCTGAAATATCTTTTCACGGAAAACACAGACTTTATACAATAAACAGTAATATCACTTCCGGACTGAGAAAAATGGTTGTCCGGGAAGGAACGACTATGTTCATGACAACACTGGCATGTTTTTCCCTTCTTCTTTCAAAATATACCTCTCAGGAAGATATAATAATAGGAACTCCCGGCACAGGAAGAACCATCCCTGAGGCGGATTCTCTTATGGGCATGTTTGTAAATACGCTGGCCATAAGAACTGCTCCCGGAAGAGACAAAACCTTCAGAGATTTCCTGAAAGAGACGGAAACACAGGTTCTCTCAGCCTATGACAATCAGGATTATCAGCTGGATATGCTTATTGAAGATCTCTCTGTCAGGAGAGAGGGAGGCAGAAATCCTCTCTTTGATGTATTGTTTGATATTGTGAACAGAAAAGAAGATAAATTCATGGAAGATATCTGTCTGAAGCCTGTGGAAACTGATATGGATGTGGCAAAATTCGATATTGTAGCGACTGTTATCGAAAATGAAGCCCATCTCAGTCTGAGTATTGAATACCGTGACGACCTGTTTCTTCCTGAAACCATAGACAGAATGGCAGAACATTATATCAATCTTCTCGAGGATATAGTAAAGAAAAAAGACGGTAAGCTTAAAGATATGGACATGGTTTCGGAAGCAGAGAAATACAGATTGCTTCATGAATTTAATAAAACCTCCCGTCCCTATAAACTGAATAAAACCATTCATGAACTCATAGAAGATTCTGTTCATGAAAATCCTGATAAAATTGCAGTGGTCTGCAGAGACAGATGTCTTACATACAGCGAACTGAGCCGCTACGGACAAATTCTTTCGGGAAAACTTCTGTCTGCCGGGGTGAAAGGCAATGAGATTGTAGCCATAAGGGTTTCCCAGTGTCTGGAAATGATCCCCGGTATACTTGGTATTCTCAAATCAGGAGCATCTTTCCTGCCGGTAGATCCTTCGTACCCTTCAGAAAGGGTTGAATTTATGTTACACGACTCAGGAGTAAAGGTTCTTCTTACAGAGAAGCATTTAGAGAGAGATGTAACTTTCAGCGGTACTGTTATATGTCTTGATGATGACACACTCTGGCATGGAACTGTCCCTGAATATGTAAACTCCGCCAGAGCTTCCGACCCTGCCTATGTCATCTATACGTCAGGCACGACAGGACTGCCGAAAGGCGTGGTGATAGAGCACTCATCTCTTGTAAATCTGAGTCTTTATTTTAAAGATTTATTTTCTCTTTCTCAGTCCGACGGCATGACTAAATATGCAGGCTTCAGTTTTGATGCAGGCATGTTTGAAATATTCCCGTGTCTTATTTCCGGTGCAACTCTTTATATAATTCCCGATGAGATGAGACTGTCTCCGAAAGAAATAAATGTCTATTTCGAAGCAAATAAAATCACCTGTTCCTTCCTGCCGACCCAGTTTGCGGAACAGTTTATGGAACTGGAGGAAAACACCTCTCTCAGGTATCTTTATACAGGAGGAGATAAACTCAGGTATTTCAAAAAACAGCCCTATAGATTGATGAACTGTTATGGCCCAACTGAATATACTGTAGTAACGACAACATTCCCCGTAGACTCTATGGACGATAATATTCCCATAGGGAAGCCTCTGGCAAATACGGAGCTATATATTCTTGACAGTGACGATCATTTATTGCCTGCCGGTGTGCCGGGAGAACTTCATATATCGGGAGCGGGCCTTTCGAGAGGTTATCTCGGTAGGCCTGAACTGACGGAAGAGAAATTTGTAAACAATCCTTTCTCTCCAGGCAAAAAGATGTATCGTACAGGAGACCTTGCAAGGTGGCTTCCTGACGGAAACATTGAATTCCTGGGAAGAATTGATGCTCAGGTAAAAATAAGGGGCTATCGTATCGAACCGGGAGAAATAGAACAGACTCTGAAGAAAATAAGCTGGATCAGAGATGTAGTAGTAATAGACAGGGAAGATAAGCCGGGGAATAAATATCTCTGTGCCTATTATGTTCCTTCCCCTGATAAAGATTTCCCTGAAGAAGAAGATGTGGAAAGAATAAAAACATTCCTTAAAGAAAGTCTTCCCGATTATATGGTTCCACAGTTTATTATAAAGATTGATGCCATACCTCTTACACCTAACGGAAAAATTGACAGACATGCTCTTCCTCTACCTGACTCTTCCATAATGAAAGAGGAATTTATCTCTCCCTCTACAGAGATTGAAAAGCATCTTTCAGAACTCTGGGAAGAGGTACTCGGCGTAAAGGCGGGCCTGTCTCATAATTTCTTTGACCTGGGCGGTCATTCCCTGAAAGCAGTGGCCCTTCAGAGTAAAATCCAGAAAGATTTTAATATTACCATAACCCTGAAGGATATTTTTAAATATTCTACATTAAAAGAAATGTCTCTTTTTGTTGAAAAGGGAACGAAGAGAGTTGTTTCCGTTGCCCCTGCTCCTGAGATGGAATATTATCCCGTTTCTTCTGCCCAGAGACGTATGTTCCTTATGAATCAGATGGAAGGTAAAAGTGTTACATATAACACTCCTCTGGTATTTATCATTGAAGGAGCCATTGATCACAAAAAATTAAGTGATTCCATAGATAAAGTCATAGAAAGGCATGAAGTGCTCAGAACCTCTTTCCATATACATAACGGTAAGCCTGTCCAGAAAATTCATGAAACTGTCAGGGCAAAACGTATCTATAGAGAAGGAGAAGAAGAGGATATTGAAGGAATATTGAAAGATTTTATCCGTCCCTTTGATCTCTCCTGTGTTCCTCTTCTCAGATTTGCTCTTGTAAAAACAGGGCCGAAAAGATATGTCTTTATGCTGGATATACATCATATTATCTTTGACGGAGTATCTTTCAATATATTTATAAGAGATCTCTGGAGTTTTTATCAGGGAAAAGATATTTCTCCTTTAACGATACAGTATAAAGATTTTGCCTTCTGGCATGAAGCTCTTTTAAAATCGGATGAAATAAATAAACAGAAGAAATACTGGCTTAATATCTATGAAGGGGAACTTCCCGTATTAAACCTGATGACCGACAGACCCCGTCCTTCTGAAATGTCTTTTCACGGGCAGCACAGGATTTATACCATAGACAGAGATATCAGTTCCCGTTTAAAAGCCATGGTATCCCGGAGAGGTTCAACCCTTTTTATGACAGGTTTTGCCTGTTTTTCCCTTCTCCTGTCCAGATATAGTTCCCAGGAAGATATAATCATAGGAACTCCCGGTACAGGAAGGAATGTGCCTGAAATAGAGCCTCTTATAGGTATGTTTGTAAATACCCTGGCCATAAGAACTTCTCCCGTGAGAGATAAACTCTTCGGAGATTTCTTAAAAGAGACGGAAGAGATGATACTTTCTGCCAGTGATAACCAGGATTATCAGTTAGATATGCTTATCGATGACCTGGGTCTGAAGAGAGATGCAGGCAGAAATACTCTCTTTGATGTAATGTTTGACATTGTGAACAAAGAGGAAAAGAAATCCATGGAAGGTATTAATCTGGAACCGTTCCCTATGGAAGTGGATGTGGCAAAATTCGATATTACAATGACTCTTGTCGAAGATACTGAAAACCTCTACGTCGCTGTTGAATACCGTGATTCCCTGTTTCTTTCTGAAACTATCGACAGAATGGCAGGACATTATATCAATCTACTGGGAGATATATCAAGGAAAAAAGAGGGCAGACTTAAAGACATGGATATACTGTCTGAAGATGAAAAACACAGATTGCTCCATGAATTCAACAAAACTTCACTCCCTTATAATCTGAACAGAACAATTCGTGAGCTTATTGAAGATACTGCTCTGGCTCATGGTGATAATATTGCAGTTGTATGTAAAGACAAAAAACTTACTTACAGTGAACTGAATAGAAATTCTCATATACTTGCAGAAAAACTGCTCTCTGCCGGAGTAACAGGTAATGAAATTGTAGCCATAATGATTTCCCAGAAGGTTGAAATGATTGCCGGTATCATGGGCATACTTGAAGCGGGAGCGGCGTTCCTTCCCATAGATCCCTCTTACCCTGCTGAGAGAATTGAATATATGATGGAAGATGCAGGCGTATCAACCCTGCTTACAGAGACCCCGTTGAAGACAAAGGTAAAATTCGGCGGCTCTATTATCTGTCTTGATGAAGATTCTATATGGGAGGGAACTGTAACGGAAAGGGAAAGAAGAGGAAAATCTTCTGACCTTGCCTATATTATTTATACGTCAGGCACGACAGGACTGCCGAAAGGTGTAGCGATAGAACATCGTTCTCTTGTAAATCTGAGTCTTTATTTTAAAGATTTATTTTCTCTTTCTCAGTCCGATAGCATGACTAAATATGCAGGCTTCAGTTTTGACGCAGGTATGTTTGAAATATTCCCATGTCTTATTTCCGGTGCAACTCTTCATATAATTCCCGATGAGATTAGATTGTCTCCGAAAGAAATAAATGTCTATTTCGAAGCAAATAAAATCACATGTTCTTTCCTGCCAACACAGTTTGCAGAACAGTTTATGGAACTGGAGGAAAACACATCTCTCAGGTATCTTTATACAGGAGGAGATAAACTCAGGTATTTCAAAAAACATCCCTGGACATTGATGAACTGTTATGGCCCCACTGAATATACGGTGGTAACCACTACCTTTCCTGTAGACTCTACGGGCAATAATATTCCCATAGGGAAGCCTCTGGCAAATACGGAGTTATATATCCTTGACAGTGACGTTCATTTAGTGCCTGTTGGAGTTCCAGGGGAACTTCATATATGGGGAGCGGGCCTTTCGAGAGGTTATCTCGGCAGACCTGATTTGACGGCAGAAAAATTTGTAAGTAATCCCTTCCGGGCCGGAGAAAAAATGTACCGCACTGGAGACCTGGCCAGATGGCTTCCTGACGGCAACATTGAGTTCCTGGGAAGAATGGACGAACAGGTAAAAGTCCGCGGTTACCGTATAGAACTCGGAGAAATTGAACATGCCATAAAGGAATATTCCGAAATAAAAGATGTTGTCCTTATGGCTCACGAAATCACAGAAGGTGATAAGACTCTCTGTGCCTATATTGTATCAGACCATGATATAGATGAAGAAAAACTCAGGGATTTCCTCAGAAAAACTCTGCCTGACTATATGGTTCCGTCTTATTTTATCAAAATGGATGAAATACCTCTTACGCCAAACGGAAAGGTAGACAGGAAAAAACTGGTTCCTCCTGACCTTACAGATTATAAGAAGGAGATTAAAACACCGAAAAATGAAAATGAAGAGAAGCTCTGCAGAGCCTGGGAAAAAGTCCTTAATGTCAGCAATATAAGCATGGATGACAACTTCTTTACCCTGGGAGGTCATTCCCTGAAAGCAGTGGCCCTTGTGGCCGAACTTCAGAAGGATTTTGACATAAAATTAAATGATATATTCAAATATCAAACCATTGAAGAACTGGCTGAAAATATAACAGGCATAAAAGATAATCTGAAAAGAAGGCTCCTGGCTTTGAAAAATGAAATGTCTTTACCTGTCAGGGAAGAAAGTGGTATGGCGGAAATAGAAGAGGCTATCGGAAAATACAGGGATGAATACAAAAAATATGCCTCTGTAGATCTATCTGTAAAGAAGCATTATAAAAATATACTTCTTACGGGAGCGACAGGTTTCCTGGGCAGCTATCTCCTCCGTGACCTTCTTACGAAAAGAGATGCCAAGATTTATCTACCGGTAAGGGGTAAGAGTGAAGAAGAATGCAGAGAACGTCTGATAAAGAAATTAAATTATTATTTCGGCTCAGAATTATTTGAAACATACAGAGAGAGAATCACAGTGCTCATGGGTGATCTTTCGGAGGAAAACCTGGGTCTTCCGGCAGATTTATATGATGAACTTTCATTGAAAGTAGACTGTATAATAAACGCTGCAGCCAATGTGAAACACTACGGTCTCTATAAGGAATTCTATGACGGCAATGTAAAATCCAATCATAATCTGATTAAATTTGCTCTGAAAGGGAACATGAAAGACGTCCATCATGTTTCCACTACCTCTGTAGGAACAGGCTATATAGAAAATAAAAGTAAAGCCGTCTTTACTGAAGACACTGTGGACATAGGTCAGAAGTCAGACAACTTTTACCTTCAGACAAAACTGGAAGGAGAAAAAGTTGTTCTCGAAGGAAGAGCAAAAGGTCTTGCTGTCAATATTTACAGAGTGGGTAATATTACCTTTGATTCAGAGAAAGGCATATTCCAGGCAAATATAGAATCAAATGCCTTTTATCAGCGTATAAAATCTTTTATAAACCTGGGCATCATTCCACAGGGCTTCGGCGAAGCAGAGCTTTCCTATGTAGATGGAGTAAGCAGCGCAATTCTCTCACTCTTCGACGTGAAAGAACTTGAGAATAACATATTTCATATAGAAAATCCGCAGAAGGCAGATCTGTCTGAGTTAATGACTTCAGAGGCACTGGGACTCAATATTCAAACTCTGGAGATGCCTCTTGTCATAGATTATCTGCTGGAACATTATGACCACGAAGGTTTCAGGGAATATATAGAAAACCTTATGGTTCATATGGGATTTATGGCAGAAGAAGATATGAATAAAATAACTTATACGATAACCTTATGTGAGAAAACAGACTTTATACTGAACAGAACCGGTTATAAGTGGCCGGCCCTTGATATTCAGTCTCTTAAAAAGATGTTATATGAAGCTTTAAAAGACAGAATCTCTATATTGAATACATGCCATGTCTTTGAATGCCTTGGTTCTGAAGAGCTGGCTTCTGTCGCATGCAGAGCATGTCAGGAATATTATCCTGACGGGGCCGATATTCTGATGGAAGATCAGATGAATGATAGTTTCTATGTTATTGCCAGAGGAGCGGTGTCGGTAAGCTGTACATCGAGTTCAGGATGGATTGGAACTGTTTCCATACTCGGAGAAGGTAATATTATGGGAGAAGAGAGCATATTTGAAGATGCCCGCGCCGGTATACTCGCAGAATCTGTTCTGGGAGATGTACTCCTATTCAGATTTAAAAATAAGGATATAAGAAATCTTATGGATAGAATCCCGAAGATTGGCAGCAGTTTGATAAGGGAGTTAACAGGTAAACTGGCAAATTTGAGAAAGATAATAGTAACTATAGGATAGATTTATGTAGAGTCGTGACGCGTGATGCTTGATGCGTGACGATTTAATATATTTGAGACAGCTATTTAACTGTCATTTCTGAACGATTGAACTTTACTTTATTTTTTCAGGAGGAAGGAAAAAAATGGAATATTATGAATTGACTCACCCTCAGAAGAGAATCTGGTTTAATGAAGAAAAATATGAAGGTACATCCTTTGCAAATATCGCTTTTACAGTTAAATACAGGGAAAAAATAGATTTTTCTCTTTTAGAGAAAGCTATAAATATAGTAATCAGACAGAATGAAGGCCTCAGAATAAGACTTAAAAAAGCAGACACAGGTTATGTCCAGTATGTAATTCCCTTTGTAGATTATGTACCGGAATATCTGGATTTTTCCGATAAAGATGAAACCGTTCTTTACCGGTGGATTAATAATAAAACAAATGAACCTTTTACACTTGTAGACAGCGATCTATTCAGCTTTTTTCTGATAAAATTCAATGACAGGGAAGAAGGATACTATCTGAAAATACATCATATTATTTCAGATGGCGGTACTGTAGATCTACTGTTCAGAGAAATCGAAGAATATTATGACCTTCTTAAAAAGGGTGACGAGCCTGAATCAATTGAATATCCTTCCTATATCCGGTTTATATCTGACGAAAAAAAATATCTTGAATCTTCAGAGGCTGAAAAAGACAGAGAATTCTGGTTAAATTATCTTTCTCCTTTACCGGAAGAAGTAAAACTGTCAGAAAAAAAAGCAAAGTCAGATAATATTTCTTCTAAATATACGTGCATTAAAGTACCTTCCGACTTGAATGAAAAAATATATGATTACTGCAGAGACCATAAAACATCGGTCTTTAAACTCATTCTTTCATGCCTTGCCATATATACAGGTAGAATTACTTCTACAGACGAAACAGTCATAGGAAGCGGAAACCACAACAGAACTACACCGGATCAAAAGAAGATGACCGGTATGTTCGTAAGTACAATTCCTTTGAAAATAACACTGGATAAAGATATGGATTTTATCACTCTGGTGGAAAAAACAGGTAAAGATGTAAATAATATTATAAAAAACCATTCGAAATATCCCTTTGATGTGCTTGCAGGAGAACTGAGGAAAATATACGGTGTAAGACCTGATTATTTTCTGAATATAACCTTTACAGGTCTTCCTCTCCCCGAAGACGGAAGGAAAAGTCTTGAACGTATTGTTCCCGATACTGAAATATCCGACATAGCAATTCATCTTCTTGAAAAAGTGGAAAACAGTAAGAAATATATAGAACTTGAGTGGTCCTATCAGACAGAAAAATTTGATGAGGAACATATAGAAAGAGCTCATTGTTTACTCTGTCACCTTATGAGCGATGCCCTCGGGGAACCTCATAAAAAAATTTCCCGTATAAAAATGTGTCCCCCTGAAGAAGAAAAAATTATCTTTGAGGAGTTTAACAGAACCTTTTTCGATGTGCCTGAACATATTACAGTCCAGGAACTATTTGAAGAACAGGCAGAACTTCATACCCATAAGCCTGCCGTAGTATATGAAGGGCACATACTGACTTACGGAGAATTAAACAGACAGGCAAATCAACTGGCTGCAAGGTTAAGAGAAGACGGATTAAAACCTGACCATCCTGCAGGTATACTCCTTGAGAATTCTTCTGACATGATAGTAAGTATTCTGGGAATACTAAAAGCCGGCGGGTGTTATCTTCCTGTAGATCCTGATTACCCTTCAGAAAGAATCTCCTATATGCTATCAGACAGCGGTGCAAAATTCCTTTTTACAAAAAGAAGTTTTTATAACAGGTTTACCTTTGACGGCATTGTCTATGATCTTGAAGAGAGGAATTTTTTCCGTGGAAACAGCGGAAATCCTGAAAAAGTAAATAGTTCCCGTAATCTTGCCTATATTATTTATACATCAGGTACTACAGGAAAACCTAAAGGTGTAATGATAGAACATCATTCCCTTGTTAATCTCTGCATATATCATATAAATACCTGTGGTTTAACAGTGGAAGATAATTCTGCAAAATATGCAGCTCCTGCATTTGATGCTTCAGTACTGGAGATTTTTCCTCCTCTTGTTTCCGGTGGAACACTTCATATTATTCCTGCTTCAATAAGACTTTCTCCTGTACAGTTAAATGAATATTATGAAACCCATAATATTACCGGCACTTTTCTTCCTACCCAGTTAGGGGAGCAGTTTATGGCTCTTATAAATAATAAGTCACTTAAATGGCTTTTAATGGGCGGAGAAAAGCTCAGAAATTTTACTCCTCAGAGATATGCTTTATATAATGCCTATGGACCGACTGAATATACAGTAGTAACAAGTCTATTTACTATTGATAAATATTATGAAAATATTCCCATAGGTAAACCTGTATATAATACTTCTGTCTATATAACAGATCCTTTTGAGAACCTTCAGCCCATAGGAGTTCCAGGAGAACTCTGTGTGTCAGGGAGAGGACTCTCAAGGGGATATTTGAATAAAAAAGAACTTACAGAGGAAAAATTTGTAGAAAATCCCTTCAGTGCGGGGAAGAAGATGTATAAAACAGGTGATCTTGCCAGATGGCTCCCTGACGGAAACCTTGAATTCCTGGGAAGAATTGACAGACAGGTTAAAATAAGGGGCTTTCGAATAGAACTTGGAGAGATAGAGCAGTCTATGAAATCTTTTGATTTTATTAAAGAAGCTCTCGTAGTGGATCATACTGATGAAAACAACAGACCTTACCTCTGCGGTTACTATATGGCAGATGAAGAAATAGACATTGAATTTCTTAAAAGAGGGCTTGCGAAACTTCTTCCCGATTATATGATTCCACGATATATGTTGAAAATAGACAAAATCCCTCTCACTCCGAATGGTAAGGTTGATAAAAAGGCTTTACCTCTGCCGGATAAAAGTTCTTTGACTGCCGGCTATGTTGCACCTGAGACGGAAGAAGAAAGGTTTATGGCGAAAATATGGGAGGATATACTGAAATGCGGTTCCGTAGGAATTCATGATGACTTCTTCAGTCTCGGAGGAGACTCTATTACGAGTATCCAGGCAGTAGCAAGGGCAAGAGAGGCAGGTATTAATATTTCTGCGGGACAGCTCCAGTCTTATCCTACCATTTCACAGGTTCTCTCTCTTCAGGGTGTTCTGTCTTTGAAAAAACCTCTTATAGAGGAAAAAGAGGAAGCACTTTCTGAGATGTATGCACTGTTACCTGAACATATTGATCCTTCTTCTGTTGAAGCTGTTTATGGACTTTCACCCCTTCAGGAAGGACTCCTCTTTCATTCCATGGCTTCTCCCGATTCGGATCTTTACTGCACGCAGATGTGCTGGACCTATGAAGGAGACCTTCACACTGATGCATTGAAAGAGGCATGGAAGGACATTTTATCCGCCCATCCTCCTTTCCGTACAGGTTTTGTATGGCACGAATGTGATAAACCTCTTCAGATAGTTTACAGAGAAGTTCCACTCCCGTGGCATACAGTTGATCTCAGCGGAACGGAGAGTGACTTACGGGAAAAAGAAATAGAATATATCAGAATAAATGAAAGACTTCATGGATTTAATCTGAATAAACCGCCTCTCAGTTCTTTTTATCTGATCAAAACCGGTAAATGTGAATACAGGTTTATATGGACCCATCACCATATCATTCTGGACGGATGGTCACTGCCTTTAATTTTAAAGGAACTCTACGGAAGATATGAAGCCATTGTGCATAAAGAAACATTTCATTGCAAAAAAGCAAGACCTTTTGAAGCATATATAAAATGGCTTTCTGCACAGGATGAAGACCATATTACAGATTACTGGAAAGAGAAGCTTTCAGATTTTTCCGTTCCAACTCCTCTTACGGTAAACCATTCCCGCTTGGATATTCATAAGCCCATTGAAGATATGAAAGAACGAATACATAATATTTCAGAAGATTTCCTGGCCGAATGCCAGGACTTTGCCCGTTCAAAGAGGGTAACAACGAATGCTCTGTTTCAGCTGGCATGGTCTGCCGTACTGTCATGTTACAGCGGACTTGATGATATACTTTTCGGATCTACAGTTTCAGGAAGGCCTTCTGAACTGGATGGCGTGGAAAATATGACAGGCCTCTTTATAAATACCATCCCATTCAGAGTGAGACTCACATCTTCTGAGTCGGTAATGTATAATCTTAAACATATTCAGAATGCCATACAGGAATGCAATAATTTCAGCCATATATCGCTGAATAAACTTCAGCCTCTCTCAGATATTCCTCCGGGAGAAACACTTTTTTATAGTCTTTATGTGTTTGAAAATTTCCCCTTTCATGAAGATTACTATGAAAATCCTGCCATAGCTGTAAAAGATTTAAAAGCTTACCAGAAAACTACCTATCCTCTTAATTTAATTATAGTGCCCGGCAAAGGACTTACCGTCCAGATGCTTTATGACGGAGATTGTTTCAGTGAACATGCAATAGAGCTTATGATATATCATATGGAATCTGCTCTGAAATGGATTGTCCGCAATTCGGAAGAACCGCTGAAACATATGGATATAGTTACAGAACATGAAAAGAATCTCTTTATAAAAACATTTAACGATACTTATTTTGATGTTCTGCAGGAAACAACAATTCAGGAACTGATAGAGAAAACAGCAGAATTACACCCTGACAGAACTGCCGTAGTCTATAAAAATGAAAAACTTTCTTACAGAGAACTGAATGAGAGAGCGAATAAGCTGGCTCATGTGCTGAGAGGAGAAGGAGTAACACGTGATACCAGGGTGGCCATACTTCTTGACCGTTCGTGCCATATGATTGTAAGTGTTCTTGCAGCAGTGAAATCAGGAGGATGTTATGTCCCCATAGATCCAGAATATCCGATAGAGAGGATAAAATACATACTCTCCGACAGCGGCTCTCTTATGTTAATCACAGAACCTCATCTGGCAGAGAAGATAAATCCGTCAATTCCTGTGCTTTATGCAGCAGACTCTGATAACCTGACCTCCCGTCACGCGTCACGCGTTACGCGTCACGATTCCCACAAAAATCCTGATATAATAAATACTCCGAAGGACCTCGCCTATATTATCTATACATCAGGTTCTACCGGCCAGCCTAAAGGTGTCATGATAGAACACCGGTCTCTTATGAATATGTGTACCTGGTATAAACATACCCGTCAGTTAAGCGAGAAAGACTGTATGACAAAATATGCGTCTTTCGGGTTTGATGCTTCTATATGGGAAATATTCCCATGTCTCATATCAGGTGCGTCGCTCCATGTAATAGGTGAAGACATAAGGCTTTCTCCTTCAGAGTTAAATACTTATTATGAAGAGAATAATATAACAGTAAGTTTTCTCCCCACCCAGTTTACGGAACAGTTTATAGAAATGTTTGAAAATAAGAGCCTGAGATGGCTCGATACGGGTGGAGACAAACTGCGATCTTTTAAGAAGAAGAATTATGCTGTCGTAAATAATTACGGACCTACCGAATATACGGTATGCACCACGAGTTTTGTAATAGATAAATATTATGAAAATATCCCTATAGGAAAACCTGTCTATAATACGACAGTTTATATTCTGGATAAACATAACAGGATGACTCCTCTCTGTGTGCCGGGAGAACTGTGTATTTCAGGTGCCAGTATGGCAAGGGGATATCTGAACAGACCGGCCCTTACGGAAGAGAAATTCGTAGAAAATCCCATTGCTCCCGGACAGAGGATGTATCGGACAGGAGACCTTGCGCGGTGGCTTCCTGACGGAAATATTGAATTCCTGGGAAGAATTGATCAGCAGGTAAAGATAAGGGGGTTCCGCATCGAACTCGGTGAAATAGAAGAAGTTTTCAAAAAGATAGACACAATAAGAGATGCAGTAGTTGTTGACAGGAGTGATAAACAGGGAAATAAATATCTCTGTGGTTATTACATAAGTGACATAAAACTGAAATCCTCTGAATTACAGAAAGAACTTTCACAGTTCCTGCCCGATTACATGATTCCGTCGTGTTTCTTAAAAATAGATAAAATTCCTGTTACCGCTCATGGAAAGGTAGACAGAAAATCTCTTCCCGAACCTCAGGAGAGTGATCTTGCTTCTCATGAGACCTATGTGGCACCCAGGAATGACAGGGAAGAAATCCTTGCGAGAATATGGAAAAAGGTTCTTAAATGTGACCGTGTAGGTATTTATGATAATTTCTTCAGACTCGGCGGAGATTCTATTATGAGTATTCAGGTAGTTGCCAGGGCAAAAAGTGAAGGCATAAATATTACGGCATCCACCCTCCTTCGCCATCCCACTATTGCCGAAATATCGGAAGAAGCTGATGAAAATCTATTGGACAAACAAAAGATTAAATCCCATGAAGACTATGCCTTACAGGGTGTTGAACCAGGCAGAAAACATTTTACTCCCTCAGATTTTCCTCTTGCCGACGTGTCTCAGTCTTTCCTTGACAGTATAACAGATTCTTCTTCTGTTGAAGCCATATACGGACTTTCACCTCTTCAGGAAGGATTTTTGTTTTATGCACTCTCTGCTCCTGATTCTTTCCATTACTGTACACAGGTTTCCTGGATTTATGACGGGGAAATGGATATAGAATCATTGAAAGAAGCATGGAAGGGTATATTTTCTGCTCACAGTGCTTTTCGGGCAGGTTTTGTATGGGAAGAAGGGAGAAAACCCTTTCAGGTAATTTACAATCACGTTTCTCTTCCCTGGCATAAAGTGGATTTAAGAGAAAAAGACAGGGAAGAACAGGAAAAAATAATTGAGAATACAGTAGAAAAGGCAAGACGGTCTATTTCCGATCTCAAAACTCCTCCTGCCGGTTCTCTTTACCTCTTCATCCTGGGCAAGAATGAATACAGATTTCTGTGGAGCTACCATCATATCATTTTAGACGGATGGTCCATGCCTTTAATACTTATGGAATTGCAAAGAAGATATAACTCTATTGTAAAGAAAGAAAAATTTTCTTTTGTCCCTCCCGGCTCATTTGAAACTTATATAAAATGGCTTTCTCTCCAGGATAAAGAAAGACTTACAGATTACTGGAAACATGCCATTTCAGATTTTTCCACTCCCACTCCTCTTACTGTAAATCATTCCCGTCTGGATATTCATAAATCTGTTGAAAATCCGGGAGAATATATCTATAAACTTCCGAAAACTTTTCTCGAAGTATGTAAGAAATTTGCCAGTTCCTGTGAGGTAACACTTAATGCCCTGTTACAGATGGCCTGGTCTTCTGTTCTTTCCATATACAGCGGTTCTGAAGATATATTATACGGCATCCCTGTTTCGGGAAGACCTGCCGAACTTCCCGGAGTGGAACAGATGATAGGACTCTTTATAAATACCATTCCTCTCAGGGTAACGTTAAATCATCACGAAACAGTACGTTATAATCTGAAAAATATTCATAATGTTATACAGGACGGCAGCAATTTAAGCCATATCTCTCTGAGCGAAGTTCAGGCTATGAGCAGCATACCTCCGGGGGAAGCACTTTTTTACAGCCTTTTTGTATTTGAAAATTTCCCCTTCTCTGAGGAAATTACGGCTATGAAGGATATGAAACATTACGGTACATCCAGTTATCCTCTGAATATAGTCGTTGTGCCGGCAAAAGAACTGTCCATAAATATTTCCTATGACGGAGACTGTTTCGCAGAAGATGTAATAAAAAATCTTGCTTCCCATATTGGAACAGCTTTAAAATGGATAATTGAACATCCTGAAGAACTTCTGAAAAACATAGATGTCATTCCTGAAGAGGAGAAAAAGCGGCTTTTAAATACTTTTAATGATACTTATTATGATGTGCCGAAGGAAAAAACAATTCATGAATTGATAGAGGAACAGGCGGCATTACATCCGGAAAGAACTGCCGTTGTTTATAAAGATGAAAAATTTACTTACAGGGAATTAAATGAAAAAGCGAATAAACTGGCTCATTTCCTGAGAGAAGAAGGAGCAGGACGTGACAGCAGAGTTGGCATTTTCCTGGATCGATCGTGCCATATGATTGTAAGTATTCTTGCAGTTCTCAAAGCAGGAGGAGCCTTTGTCCCCATAGATCCCCACTATCCTCCGGAGAGAATAAATTATATAATCTCTGACAGCGGTTCCATTATGTTGATCACGGACCATCACCTGGCAGAAAAGATAAAACCGTCAATTCCTGTGTTTTATACAGCAGACTGTGATAGCGTGACCTCCCGTTACGCGTCACCCGTTACGCGTCACGATTCCCATACAAATCCCGAACATATAAATAGCTCAAAAGATCTTGCATATATGATCTATACGTCAGGCTCAACAGGGCAGCCGAAAGGTG
This sequence comes from uncultured Synergistia bacterium, assembly GCA_964431735.1. GTDB lineage: Bacteria > Vulcanimicrobiota > SpSt-956 > SpSt-956 > JAKJGF01 > CALARM01. The sequence continues at coordinate 59,630 of CAYSLJ010000006.1, forward strand.
TAATGATAGAACATCATTCCCTGGTGAATTTATGTTTTTATTATAAAAGGAAATATAATTTTTCGGCTCTTGATAATATGGCGAAGTATGTGTCTTTCGGCTTTGACGCTTCAATTCCTGAAATATTCCCTGCCCTTATTTCTGGAGCAGGTATCCATATTATTCCCGAAGAAATCCGCCTTTCTCCTTCAGGACTGAATGAATATTTCGAAAGGAACAATGTAACTCTTGCAATTCTTCCGACTCAGTTCGGAGAACAGTTTATGCTCCTTACCGATAACAGGAGCCTGAGATGGTTGGAACTTGGAGGAGATAAGCTGAAAACCTTTAAGAAACAGAATTATACAGTGGTAAACGGATATGGTCCCACTGAATATACGGTATGTACGTCCGATTTTATTATAGATAAATCATATGAGAATATTCCCATAGGTAAACCGATTTATAATACTCACGTTTATATTCTGGATAAATACGGTAAGATAACACCTGCAGGAGTGCCGGGAGAACTGTGTGTGTCAGGAGAAGGTGTGGCAAGGGGGTATTTGAACAGACCGGAGCTTACGGCAGAGAAATTTATAGAAAATCCATTTGTGCCCGGATGGAGGATGTATCGTACAGGAGACCTTGCCAGATGGCTTACCGACGGCAATCTAGAATTCCTGGGCCGTATTGATGCTCAGGTAAAGATAAGAGGTTTTCGCATAGAACTCGGTGAGATAGAAGAAGCTCTTAAAAAGATAGCTTCCGTAAAAGATTCAGTAGTAATAGACAGAAGTGATAAAGATGGAAATAAATATCTCTGCGGCTATTATATAAGTGATGCAAAACTGAAATCCTCTGAATTACAGAAGGAACTTTCACTCTTCCTGCCTGATTATATGGTTCCGTCATGTTTTTTAAAAATCGACACAATTCCCGTAACTGCCCATGGAAAGGTAGACAGAAAAGCTCTGCCTGAACCTGAAGACAGTGATCTTGCTTCCCATGAAACCTATGTGGCTCCCAGGAATGAGAGAGAAGAAATACTTGCGGCTATATGGAAAAAATTCCTTAAGTGCGACAGAGTCGGTATATATGATAATTTCTTCCATCTCGGAGGAGACTCTATTATGAGTATTCAGATAGTGGCAAGGGCAAACAGTGAGGGAATAAATATTACGGCATCCCAGCTGCTTCGCCATCCCACTATTGCCGAACTGGCAGAAGAAACTGAAAAGAAACCTTTCATTCAGGCAGAGCAAAAACTGCATACGGGAGAAGTTCCTTTAATACCTGTACAGGAATGGTTTTTTGAACATGAATTTGAAGATTTCAATCACTTCAATCAGGCTTTTCTCTTTACACTTAAAGAAGAGGGAAACAGAGAAATTATAGAAAAAATTTTGAATGTTCTTGTAAACCACCATGACGGACTCAGGTTGAGATTTAAAAAAGAAGAAACCTGGATTCAATACTATGAAAAACCTGAGAAAGCTTCTGTTTCATTCGAACTGATAGATCTCTCTTCTGTGCCGGAAGATTCTGTCTCTCTGTTCATTACGGAAAAATGTAATTCTCTCCAATCATCTCTTAACATTACAGAAGGCCCGGTCATAAGAGCTGCCCTGTTTAAAGGCCATAAAGACGGCCTCGACAGGCTCTTTATAGTAATACATCACCTCTGTATAGATATGGTTTCGTGGAGAATAATCATAGAAGATTTTCATAATATATACAGAACACTTTCTACCGGTCTTACTCCGTCGCTTCCTGCCAAAACTTCTTCTTACAGAGACTGGGCCGGGGCTCTCAAAGATTATGTTCCTGCAGCAGAAAAACACGGTGATTACTGGCTGTCAGTTTTAAAAGATGTCTCCGAATTCCCTGTGTCTTATAAAGAATCTAAATTCTCTGATGTGAAAGAATATAAAGTTTCTCTGTCCCCTCATGATACGGAACTCTTATTAAATACCGTTCCTTCTGTATATAACACACAGATTAATGACATTTTACTTTCGGCTCTTTCCCTTGCATGTAACCGTTTTTTGAATGTATCTGACATGGTGATAAATCTGGAAGGTCACGGAAGAGAAGAAACTATTGCCGAAATCAATCTTTCACAGACAGTGGGCTGGTTTACTTCCATATTTCCTGTTCGTCTGAAGAGTCCTTCCATGACAGATTACGGGACTATTATAAAATCTGTAAAGGAAACCATGAGAGCTATACCTGAAAACGGCATTTCTTACGGAGTTCTCAGATATTTTTCAGATATAAAAGAAGAACTGAAAGAAATGGAATGTAAGAGAGTGGCCTTTAATTATCTCGGTCAGATTGATGGCAGTGTAATGGAAGGGGAATTGCTCTGTGCTGCACAGGAAGATCCAGGACAGGCAGTATCTCCTCGAAACGGTATCATAAATCTTCTGGATATTAACGGTCTGGTTTTCCGCGGGTCTTTATCTATGGTTTTCGGCTACAGCAGCCTTATATGGGATGAAGAAAAAGTTAAAGGTCTTGCAGACAATTTCATTTCCGGTTTAAAAGAGATAATCAACCACTGTAGTGAACAGAAGACAAAATATTTTACTCCTTCAGATTTTCCTCTTGCAGAAGTTACTCAATCTTTCCTCGCCGGTATAAGCGATCCTTCTTCCGTTGAGGCAATATACGGCCTCTCACCTCTTCAGGAAGGACTCCTCTTTCATGCCGTTGCTTCTCCCGACTCGGATCAATACTGCACACAGACTTCCTGGCTCTATAAGGGAGAACTCGATGTAAATGCCCTTAAAGATGCCTGGGACGGCATATTTTCCTCTCACCCGATTTTTAGAACCGCTTTTGTGTGGGAAGAAACAGAGAAACCTTTTCAGATAGTTTACAGAAATGCCTCTCTTCCCTGGTATACAATTGATGTCAGTGAAATGACCGGGGAAAAACAGAAAGAAAAAATAGAAAATATAAGAATAAAGATAAGACGTGAAGGCTTTAATCTGAGCAGGCCCCCTCTTGCCTATCTTCACCTGTTCATCCTGGGGAAGAATGAATACAGATTTATATGGACCTGTCATCATATCCTCATAGACGGATGGTCACTGCCTTTAATAATGCAGGAACTGAAGAGAAGGTATGAAGCTGTTGTAAATAAAGAAATTCCGGATATTAAACCGGTAAAGCCTTTTGAGACCTATATAAAATGGCTTTCAGAACAGGATAAAGAGGAAATTATTTCTTACTGGAAGAATATTCTCTCTGATTTTTCCGCTCCCACTCCTGTTACGGTAAACTGTGGCGATATGGATATTCATAAATCTATTGAAAATCTGAAGGAATATATTCACTATCTTCCTGAGGATTTTACGGCAGAATGTCAGACCTTTGCCCGTTCCAACCTTGTAACCCTTAATGCCCTTGTTCAACTGGCATGGGCTTCTGTCCTGTCTCTTTACAGCGTTTCCGAAGATATACTTTACGGCACCACTGTTTCAGGAAGGCCGCCCGAACTTTCAGGCGTTGAAAACATGATAGGACTTTTCATAAATACCATACCTGTGAGAGCAAAGCTCAATCATAATGAATCTGCACTTTATAATCTTAAACATATTCATAATACCATACAGGAAAGCAATAATTTAAGCCATATATCTCTTAATAAACTACAGCCTCTTGCCAGTATCCCTCCGGGAGAATCTCTTTTTTACAGTCTTTTCGTCTTTGAAAACTATCCTTTTGAAGAAGATGTCCGTGATAGGAAATCTGTAGTCATGACAGACGTGAAAGGCTATGAGAAAACCAATTATCCTTTAAATGTGATTATCGGGCCGGGAAAAGAACTCTGTATAAAGATTTCCTGTGACGGCGACTGTTTTACGGAACATATAATAGAAAATATGAAAGGCCACATAGAAACTGCATTGAAATGGATAGTTCGCAATTCGGAAAGTCCTCTGAAAGACATGGATATACTTTCTGAAAGAGAAAAACATCTGCTTTTAAAGACTTTCAATGATACTTACTTTGAAGTTCCTCAGGAAGTAATAATTCAGGAACTGATAGAAAAACAGGTAGAATTAAATTCAGAAAAAATTGCTGTAGTCTATAAAGATGAAAAACTTTCTTACGGGGAACTGAATGAAAGAGCGAATAAGCTGGCTTATGTGCTGAGAGGAGAAGGTGTAAAACCTGACAGCAGAGTAGCCATACTTCTGGATCGTTCTTGCCATATGATTGTAAGTGTTCTTGCTGCAGTGAAATCAGGAGGATGTTATGTCCCCATAGATCCCGAATATCCGATAGAGAGGATAAAATACATACTCTCTGACAGCGGTGCCCTTATGTTAATCACTGAACCTCATCTTGCTGAAAAGATAAATCCGTCAATTCCTGTGCTTTATGCAGCAGACTCTGATGACCTGACCTCCCGTCACGCGTCACGCGTTACGCGTCACGATTCCCATAAAAATCCTGACATAATAAATACTCCAGAGGATCTCGCCTATATTATCTATACATCAGGTTCTACGGGCCAGCCTAAAGGTGTGATGATAGAACACCGTTCTCTTGTAAATATGTGTTTCTGGTATAAACATACCCGTCAGTTAAGCGAGAAAGACAGTATGACAAAATATGCGTCTTTCGGTTTTGATGCTTCTATATGGGAAATATTCCCATGTCTCATATCAGGTGCTTCGCTCCATGTAATAGGTGAAGACATAAGGCTTTCTCCTTCAGAGTTAAATGCTTATTATGAAGAGAATAATATAACAGTAAGTTTTCTCCCGACCCAGTTTACGGAACAGTTTATAGAAATGTTTGAAAATAAGAGCCTGAGATGGCTTGACACTGGCGGAGACAAACTGCGTTCCTTTAAGAAGAAGAATTATGCCGTCGTGAATAATTACGGCCCTACGGAATATACGGTATGTACAACGAGTTTTGTAATAGATAAATATTATGAAAATATCCCCATAGGAAAACCTGTCTATAATACGACAGTTTATATTCTGGATAAACACAACAGAATGACTCCTCTCTGTGTCCCCGGAGAACTGTGTATATCCGGCCCGGGTATGGCAAGGGGCTATCTGAACAGACCTGAACTTACGGAAGAGAAATTTGTAGACAACCCGATTGAACCCGGACAGAGGATGTATCGAACGGGAGACCTTGCCCGCTGGCTCCCTGACGGAAATATTGAATTCCTTGGAAGAATCGACGCTCAGGTAAAGATAAGGGGGTTCCGTATTGAACTGGGTGAAATAGAAGAAGCTATTAAAAAGGTAGACCCCGTAAGAGATTCAGTAGTAATAGACAGGGTGGATAAACAGGGAAATAAATATCTCTGTGGTTATTACATAAGTGACATAGATTTTAAATCCTCTGAATTACAGAAAGAACTTTCACAGTTCCTGCCCGATTATATGATTCCGTCGTGTTTCTTAAAAATAGATAAGATTCCAGTTACAGCTCATGGAAAGGTAGACAGAAAATCTCTTCCCGAACCTCAGGAGAGTGATCTTGCTTCTCATGAGACCTATGTGGCTCCCAGGAATGACAGGGAAGAAATCCTTGCGAGAATATGGAAAAAGGTTCTCAAATGTGACCGTGTGGGTATTTACGATAATTTCTTCAGCCTCGGCGGCGATTCTATTATGAGTATTCAGGTAGTGACAGGAGCAAATAATGAGGGAATTCCTCTTACAGCATCACAGCTTCTCCGTCATCCCACCATTGCTAAAATATCAGAGGAAATTGAAAAGAAATTTTGTCCTTATCCTCAGACAGAAAAGGGTATGCTGAAAGGGGAAGTGCCGTTGTTGCCGGTACAGGAATGGTTCTTTGAACAGGAATTTGAAGATGTCAATCACTTCAATCAGTCTCTTTTATTTACTCTCAAGCAGGCAGGAGACAGGGAAATCATAGAAAAATCTCTGAATGTGTTAGTAAATCATCATGACGGATTGAGGCTGAGATTCAGACATGTAAACGGTGACGGCGGAGAGAGTGAATATATGGTTCGCCACAGCACGGGGACAGACGGGAAATGGATTCAATGGTATGAAAATCCTGAAAAAACTGCTGTCTCTGTCGAAACAATAAATCTTTCTTCTCTTTCGAAAGATTCTCTCTCTATGTTTATCGCAGAAAAATGCAATTCCATACAGAATTCTCTCAATATTACAGAAGGGCCTGTCATAAAAGGTGCGCTCTTTAAAAACCATAAAGACGGTAAAGACAGGTTCTTTATTGTAATACATCACCTCTGTACAGATGTGGTTTCGTGGAGAATTATTCTGGAAGATTTTTGTAACATATACAGAAAACTTTCTGCAGGGGAAACACCTGTATTACCGGATAAAACATCTTCATACAGAGATTATTCGGAAGGCCTCAGAAAATATGTTCTCGAAGCGGAAAAACACAGATCTTACTGGCTGGAAGTTTTTAGAGATAGTTCAACGGCTGATATAATGAGGCGAATAATGGCGGATTCCAAATGTGATACAGCTTCCGCCTCTGTGAAAAACTATAAAATTTCTCTTGACAGTTATGATACAGAGCTTTTAGTAAAAACTGTTCCTTCTGCTTTTAATACAGAGATTACAGATATTTTACTTTCTGCTCTTCTGCTTGCCTCTAACCGCTCTTTCCATGTATCGGATTTACTGATAAATATAGAGGGAGACGGCAGAGAGGATTTTATAGGTGATGTGTCCCGTACGGCCGGATGGTTTAATACGGTTTTTCCAGTTCATTTAAAAAGTCCTTCAGTGACTGATTATGATTCTCTTATAAAATCAGTAAAAGAAACACTTAGAGCCGTACCTGACAGGGGGCTTTCTTATCAGATACTGAAATATTTTTCAGACAGAAAAGAAGATTTCAGAGAAGATTCCTTGCCGGTATTTACGTTTAATTACAGCGGCCACGGTGTTTTACCGGAAAATGAATTACTCTCGTCTGAAGAATTTTTTGAATCTTCCTCTCTGGCTCACATGAACAACAGACTTCTGGATATTAAATCTTTTGTTTCCGATAACACTTTATCGGCAGTTTTTTCCGGCAACGGTCATATCCGTTCCGAAGAAAATCTTAAAGATTTTGCCCATAATTTCATTGACAGCTTAAAAGAGATAATATATCACTGTATTAAACCGGGAAGAAAATATTTTACTCCTTCCGATTTCCCACTTGCTACGGTGTCACAGTCTTTTCTTGACAGCATAGCAGATCCTTCCTCGATTGAATCCATTTACGGCCTGTCTCCTCTGCAGGAAGGTTTTCTCTTTCATGCCATGTCTTCACCTGATGCGGATCATTACTGCACTCAGGCTTCCTGGAGTTATGAAGGAGAACTTCATATAGATGCACTGAAAGAGGCATGGAATGGTATATTTTCTGCCCACAGTGCTTTTAGAACAGGTTTTGTCTGGGAAAAAGGGGATAAGCCCTTCCAGATAGTTTACAGACATGTTCCTCTGCCCTGGCATACGGTGGATTTAAGAGGGAAAACCGGTGAAGAACAGGAAAGAATAATAGAAGATACAAGAGGAAAAACAAGGTATTCTCTGTGTAATCTTAAAAATCCTCCCGTATGTTCTCTTTATCTGTTTATAATAGAGCCAGGTAATTACAGATTCCTCTGGAGTTATCATCATATTATTCTGGACGGATGGTCAATGCCTTTAATACTGAGAGAATTAAATGAAAGATATAAGTGTATTGTAAATAAAAAAGTCTTTTCTTTAAAATCGCCGAAACCATTTGAAGCATATATAAAATGGCTTTCTTTACAGAATGATGAAGAACTTATCGATTACTGGAAAAATTCTCTTTCTGATTTTTCCGCCCCTACTCCTCTTATGGTAAACAAATCCCGTCTGGAAATACATAAATCCGTTGAAAATCCAGGAGAATATACATACAAAATACCGGAAAGTTTTCTTTCGGAATGTCAGAAGTTTGCCCGTTCTTCCGAGGTAACCCTCAATGCCCTTGTTCAACTGGCGTGGTCTTCCATACTATCATGTTACAGCGGTTCTGAAGATATACTATACGGCACTACCGTATCAGGAAGACCTCCCGGACTCCCGGGGGTTGAACAGATGATAGGGCTCTTTATAAATACCATTCCTCTCAGGGTAATTTTAAACCGTGACGAAACGGTAGTTTATAACCTGAAACATATTCAGGATATCATACAGAACGGAAACAATTTAAGTCATATATCCCTGAGTAAACTTCAGTCCATGAGTTCTATTCCTCCCGGAGAAGCACTCTTTTACAGTATTTTTGTTTTTGAGAATTTTCCTTTCTCCCAGGAAATGCTTGGTTTGAAAGATATAAAAATGTACGGTAAATCTACGTATCCTCTGAATGTAGTCATTGTAGCGGAAAAAGAACTGTCCATAAGTATTTCCTATGACAGAGATTCTTTCAGAGACGATGTAATAGAAAATCTTGCGTGTCATATAGAACATGCTCTGCATTGGATAGTTCGACATCCTGGAGATCTTCTGAAAAACATAGATATTATTTCTGAAGATGAGAAAAATCTGCTTTTAAATACCTTCAATGATACCTGTTATGAAGTGCCGAAGGACAGAACAATTCATGAACTCATAGAGGCACAGGCGGCACTACACCCTGAAAGAACGGCTGTTGTTTATAAAGATGAAAAACTTACTTATGGCGAATTAAACGAAAAAGCCAATAGACTGGCTCATTTCCTGAGAGAAAAAGGGGTGAAACGTGACAGCAGAGTGGGAATTTTCCTGGATCGATCGTGCCATATGATCACAGGTATCCTTGCAGCTCTTAAAGCCGGCGGAGCCTTTGTCCCTATAGATCCGCACTATCCGGCAGACAGAATAAATTATATAATCTCTGACAGCGGTTCTATTATGTTAATAACAGACCACATCCTGGCAGAAAAGATAAAACCGTCAATCCCTGTATTTTATACAGCAGACTATGATAACCTGACCTCCTGTGACGCGTCACGCGTTACGCGTCACGATTCCCGTATAAATCCTGACATAATAAATACTCCAGCAGATCTTGCCTATATGATTTATACATCAGGCTCGACGGGACAGCCTAAAGGTGTTATGATAGAACACCATTCTCTTGTAAATTTATGCTGCTATTATAAAAATGCATATGGTTTTTCGGAACAGGATAATATGGCGAAATATGTATCATTTGGATTCGACGCTTCAATCCCTGAAATATTCCCGGCTCTTATTTCCGGTTCGGCCATCCATATTATTCCTGAAGAAATTCGTCTTTCCCCTTCGAAATTGAATGAATACTTCGAAAAGAATAATGTAACTCTGGCAGTACTTCCGACACAGTTCGGAGAACAGTTTATGCTCCTTACGGATAACAGAAGCCTGAGATGGCTGGAGCTTGGAGGCGATAAACTGAAAACCTTCAATAAGCAGAATTATACCGTAATAAACGGTTATGGCCCCACAGAATATACGGTATGTACGTCTGATTTCATGATAGATAAGCATTATGAGAATATTCCCATAGGTAAACCAATCTATAATACTCACGTTTATATTCTGGATAAATACGGGAAAATAACACCGGTGGGAATACCGGGAGAACTGTGTGTTTCAGGAGAAGGTGTTGCAAGGGGATATCTGAACAGACCGGAACTTACGGCAGAGAAATTTATAGAAAATCCATTTGTTCCAGGAGAAAGGATGTATCGTACAGGCGACCTGGCAAGATGGCTCCCTGAAGGGAATCTGGAATTCCTGGGCCGTATAGATCAACAGGTAAAAATAAGAGGTTTTCGCATAGAACTTGGAGAGATAGAAGAAGCTCTTAAAAAAATAGACCATGTAAAAGATGCAGTGGTTATTGACAGGGCTGATAAACAGGGAAATAAATATCTCTGCGCATATTATATATCAGATATAAAACTGAAATCTTCTGAATTACAGAAGGAACTTTCACAATTCCTGCCTGATTATATGATACCGTCATGTTTCCTGAAGATAGACGGAATCCCCCTTACTACTCATGGGAAGTTAGACAGAAAAGCTCTCCCCGTGCCGTCACAGAGTGATCTCGCTTCTCATGAGACCTATGTGGCACCGAGGAATGATAGGGAGGAAATACTTGCAGGCATATGGAAAGAAGTCCTTAACTGTGACAGAGTCGGAATTTATGATAATTTCTTCAGCCTTGGCGGAGACTCGATTATGAGTATTCAGATAGCGGCAAGGGCGAACAATGAAGGTATACATATTACTGCATCAACCATTCTTCGTAATCCCACTATAGCTTCTCTTTCTTCTGAAATTAAAGAAAAAGCGGCCGTTACAGGAGAACAGGAAACTCTCTCAGGGGAAGTGCCCTTAATACCTGTACAGGAATGGTTCTTTGAACGGGAATTCACAGAATTAAATTACTTCAATCAGTCTTTTCTCTTCAGTCTGAAACATGAAGTGGAAACAGAAGTTATAGAAAAAACTCTGAATATTCTTCAGACCCATCATGACGGGCTGAGACTCAGATTTAAATACGGAGACGGTGAAGAGGAACAGGACACCTGCCATAGCACACAGGGAAAATGGATCCAGTGGTATGAAAGTCCTGAGAAATCCCATATTTCCATTGAGACAGCAGATCTTTCAGGCATATCTGTTCAGTCGGAATTTATTACGGAAAAATGTACGTCCATTCAATCATCTCTTGATATAACTGAAGGGCCAACAGTAAGAGCGGTTATTTTTAAAGGTCACAGTGACGGCAGAGACAGACTCTTTATCGCAATTCATCATCTCTGTATTGATATGGTATCATGGAGAATAATCATAGAAGATTTCCACAGTATATACAGAAGTATTTCCCTTAGTGAAACTCCGTCTCTTCCTCCGAAGACTTCTTCTTACAGAGAATGGTCTCTTGCTTTAAGGAAATACAATGCAGATGCTCACAGGGATTACTGGTTAAATGTTCTCAGAGATATTTCGCTTTTCCCTGTAGACTACAAAGAGTCAAAATTCTCTGATATAAGAGAATATAAAGTCAGCCTTCCCATACAGGAAACAGATCTTTTGATAAATTCTGTTTCTTCTGCTTATAACACTCAGATTAACGACATATTGCTTTCTTCTCTCCTTCTGGCATTTAACCGTGCCCTGAATGTGCCTGAAGTGATTATCAATCTTGAAGGACATGGAAGAGAAGAAATTACTGATACAGTGGATCTGTCCCGTACTGCAGGATGGTTTACTTCAATATTTCCTGTCCGTTTGAAGAGTCCTTCCATGGCATACGGAACTATTATAAAATCCGTAAAAGAAATACTTCGTTCCATACCTGATAAAGGGTTATCATATGGAGTTTTAAGATACCTTTCAGAAGATAAAGAAGATTTAAAGAAACTGGAATGTAAGAGAGTTGGCTTTAATTATCTCGGCCAGATTGACTCTTCTATTCTTGACGGAGAACTGCTCTGCGGAACAGAAGAAACTGTCGGCCCTTCCGTATCTCCTGAAAACGGTATTATAAATCTTCTGGATCTGAACGGATTTATTTCAAAGGGAAGCCTGTCTATGATGTTTACTTACAGCAGTAATATCTGGAAAGAAGAGACAGTTAAACATATTGGAGATGCATTTATTGAGAGCCTTAAAGAGATTATTGAGCACTGTGTGACAACAGAAGGGAAACACTTTACGCCCTCTGATTTCCCTCTTGCTGCGGTAACTCAGTCATTCCTTGACACAATTTCCGATCCTTCTTCCGTAGAATCCATTTACGGTCTTACCCCTCTTCAGGAAGGTATGCTTTTCCATACCATCTACGCTCCCGGTTCCGATGAATATTCCATGCAGATTTACTGGCATTACAGAGAAGACATAGATGAAGGCGCACTGCGTGCATCATGGGAAAAAGTAATCTCCCGTCATACTATATTAAGATCTGCCTTTGTGTGGCAGGACATGGAAAAACCTGTCCAGGTTGTTTACAGAGACGTTCCTATCCCGTGGCACAGGGAAGACTGGACTTCTGTACAGGGCAGAGAGGAAAAACTGGAAAAATATCTTCTCACAGACAGAAATTCAGGTTTTGACCTTACAAAACCATGTCTTATGAGATTCCATCTTATAAAACTTGAGCCGGAGCATTATATATTCGTGTGGACTTCCCATCATATCATTCAGGACGGATGGTCTCTCCCTGTTATAACCGGCGAAGTAACCGCCTGTTACAGAGCTTTTACGGACAATAAACAGGTAGAGCTTCCGGAAAGTCCTCCCTATGAAGAATATATCAAATGGTTCAGAAATGTCAAAAAATCTGAAACTGAAAAATACTGGAAGGAATATGTGAAAGGTTTCTCTGTTCCTACACCTCTCAATATCGGCAGAAGAGCGGTAAAATCCGACAGCCATGGTTATATGCCGAATGTAAAAGAAACAGGTGATTTTTATCCTGAAAGCTTTGCCGCTCAGGTTTCAGCTTTTGCGAAAGACCATAAAATTACTGTAAATGTCCTGTTACAGATGGCCTGGGCTATAGTTCTTTCAAAATACAGCGGCTATCGTGATGTGCTGTTCGGAGCAACAGTTTCAGGGCGCCCTTCAGAACTCAGGGGAGTGGAGCATATGGTGGGACTCTTTATAAATGCAGTACCTGTGAGAACCAGAATAGATGAAAATATAAATATAATCTCACAGCTTATAGAATCTCATGAGTCTTTCCAGACATCATCCAATCACTTTATGATATCTTTAAATGAGATAAAATCTTTTACAGATTTATCTCCCGATTCTCCTTTCTTTGACAGTATTTTTGTTTATCAGAATTATCCCATAAGAGACGTGAAGGGAAATCATGAAAAACTCAATCCCCTTGACCTGGGTGCCTTTGAAAGGACAAACTACAGTATTACACTTTCATGCGGCATGACGGAAAAAATCTCTATGAGGGTCCTTTATGATGGAGATACGTTTGAAGAAAGTGTTATAAAAAGACTTATTGCTCATATTTATGAAGCAGCACTGTGGATTATGAACAATCCGGAAAAATCGATTAAAGATGCAGAAATTATCCCTCAGAGAGAAAAAGAAGAGCTTCTTTACGGATTTAATCTTACAGAGTGGCCCTATGACAAAAAACTTATGATGAAGGATTTACTGGAAGAAGCAGCGGAGAAATACGGAGATAATACGGCAGTCACATATAAAGATGAAAAAATTACTTACAGGGAATTAAACGAAAAAGCAAATACTCTTGCCCGTGTATTGAGAGAAAAAGGTGTTGGAAGGGGAAAAAGTGCAGGTATCTTTATAGATCGTTCACTGGAAATGGTAATAGCCGTAATAGCCGTAGTCAAGTCAGGAGGTGTCTATATACCGGTAGACCATGAATATCCTCCTTCCAGGATAGAATATATGCTTGAAGACAGTGATTCTTCTATACTTCTTACAAGACAGGAACTCGCAGAAAAAGTAAACTTCGGAGGAACTCTTTTATTCCTTGATGATGAAAAACTTTATGAGGGCGATAAGAGCAATCTTTATTCCGTAAATGTGCCGGAAGATGCCGTTACCATTATATATACATCCGGTTCTACGGGAAACCCCAAAGGAGTCATAACAAAACATCTGGGACTTACCCATTTCTGTCTCTGGTATAAAGAAACAAGACATTTAACTCCTGAGGATAATACGACGAAATTTGTCTCCTTCGGCTTTGATGTTACCATGTGGGAAATATTCCCGACCCTTATGAGCGGTGCCGCCCTCCATATTATAGAGAGTGATATCCGCCTCTCTCCCTATCAGTTAAATGACTATTTCGAGAAAAACAATATTACCGTGAGCTTCCTCCCCACGCAGTTCTGCGAACAGTTTATGGCCCTTACGGACAATCACTCACTCAGGTGGCTGGATACTGCAGGAGAAAAGCTCAGAACTTATACAGAGCGGAATTATACCCTTGTAAACGGCTACGGCCCGACGGAATATACTGATTGTATTTCATGGTTTATTGTGGACAGGCCTTATGAAAATATTCCTATAGGTAAACCCATCAGTAATACGAGGGTTTATATATTGGGAGAAGACGGAAAACTCGTTCCTCCATGTGTCCCCGGAGAACTCTGTGTGGCAGGCCACGGCATGACAGGAGGTTATTTAAACAGATCTGATCTTACAGAGTTAAAGTATATAGAAAATCCATTTGTGGCCGGTGAAAAAATGTACCGCACGGGAGACCTTGCCAGGTGGCTCTCTGACGGAAATATTGAATATATGGGAAGAATCGATACACAGGTTAAAATCAGGGGCTTTCGAATTGAACTTTCGGAAATAGAACAGACCATGAAGAAGATACCATGGGTTGCCGATGCGGCAGTAATAGACAGAGATGATGAGTCAGGAAGAAAATATCTCTGTGCCTACTATGTTCCCGGTAAAGATTTTACTGAAGAAGATGACACAGGTAAAATAAAAACATTCCTTAAGGAATCCCTTCCCGATTATATGACTCCCCAGTTTATTATGAAAATCGATGTCATACCTCTTACGCCGAACGGCAAAATCGACAGGAAATCCCTTCCTGCTCCCGATGAGTCTATAATAAAAGAAGAATTTATCCCTCCGTCTACAGAGGTTGAAAAGACCCTCTCGGCTATATGGGAAGAGATTCTTGGCGTCAGGGCAGGTGTGAACAATAATTTCTTTGACCTGGGCGGCCATTCCCTTAAAGCAGTGACCCTTCAGAGCAAAATACAGAAGGAGTTTAATATTACCATAAGTCTTAAAGATATTTTCAAATATTCTATCCTGAAAGAAATGGCTTTATTCGTTGAAAGGGGAAGTAAGAGAGTTGTGTCCCTTTCTCCCGCGCCGGAGATGGAATATTACCCCGTTTCTTCCGCCCAGAGACGTATGTTCCTTATGGATCAGATGGAAGGAAAAAGTATTACCTATAATACTCCCATAGTATTTGTCATTGAAGGAGCAATTGACCATAAAAAATTAAGTGATGCCATTGATAAAGTCGTTTCCCGCCATGAATCACTCAGAACTTCTTTTCATATAAAAGACGGCGAACCTGTTCAGAAAATCCATGAAACTGTGAGGGTAAAACGTATATACAGGGAAGGAGAGGAAGAAGACATTGACGGTATACTGAAAGAATTTATCCGTCCTTTTGACCTGTCCCGCGTTCCTCTTCTCAGGTTTGCTCTTATAAAAACAGGGCCGAAAAAGTATGTATTCATGCTGGATATACATCATATTATCTTCGACGGAGTGTCATTCCATGTATTTATGAGAGATCTTCTGGAGTTTTACCAGGGAAAAGATATTCAGCCATTAACAATACAGTATAAAGACTTTGCTTTCTGGCATGAAAATCTTTTGAAATCCGGCGAAATAAACAGACAGAAACAATACTGGCTTGATGTCTATGAAGGAGATATACCGGTATTAAATCTCATAACCGATATGCCCCGTCCTTCCGAAATGTCTTTCCACGGCCATCACAGAGTGTACAGTGTAGACAGAAATATTTCTTCTTCTTTAAAAGCCATGATAACCAGAAAAGGATCGACTCTTTTCATGACAGGTTTTGCCTGTTTTTCTCTCCTCCTGTCCAGATATACGTCTCAGGAAGATATAATTATAGGAACTCCCGGTACGGGAAGAAATATTCCTGACATAGATTCGCTTATAGGCATGTTTGTAAATACCCTTCCCATAAGAACTTCTCCCGTGAAAGAGAAAATCTTTGCAGATTTTCTGAAAGAGACGGAAGAAAGAATACTTTCTGCCTATGACAACCAGGATTATCAGTTAGATATGCTTGTTGACTCTCTTGGTATAAAGAGAGATGCAGGTAGAAATCCTCTCTTTGATGTAATGTTTGACATTGTGAACAAACAGGAGAAGAAATTGATAGAAGGTATTAATCTGGAGCCATATCCGATGGAAGTGGATGTGGCGAAATTCGATCTTACCATGACCATTGTTGAAGAGAAAGACGATCTCTATATCAGCATCGAATATCGTGATGATCTGTTCGTGGCTGAAACTGTAGACAGAATGGCAGAACATTATATCAATCTCCTGGGAGATATATCCAGGAAAAAAGATGGCAGACTCAAAGACATGGATATACTGTCTGAAGGTGAAAAACACAGACTTCTCCATGAATTCAACAAAACTTCACTGCCTTATAATCTGAACAGAACGATTCATGAGCTTATTGAAGATTCTGTTCTGGCTCATGGTGATAATATTGCAGTTGTCTGTAAAGACAAAGGGCTTACTTACAGTGAACTGAAAAAACAGTCAGATGTTCTTGCGGAAAAACTGCTCTCCGGAGGAGTGAAAGATAATGAAATCGTAGCCATAATGATTTCTCAAAAACCTGAAATGATCCCGGGAATTCTCGGAATACTTAAATCAGGATGTGCTTTCCTTCCCATAGATCCGTCATACCCTTCCGAAAGAATAGAATTTATGATGGAAGACGCAGGAGTATCGGTTCTTCTTACAGAGACTCAGTTGAAGACAAAGGTGAAATTCGGCGGTCATATTATCTGTCTTGATGAGGATTCTATATGGGATGGAACTGTAACGGGAGGGGTAAAAAGAGGAAAACCCTCAGATCTTGCATATATTATATATACGTCAGGCACTACGGGAAAACCGAAGGGTGTAATGATAGAACATTCTTCTCTTGTAAACCTGAGTCTTTACTACAGGGATGTATTTACCATCTCTTCACAGGACAGAGGCACCAAATATGCAGGATTCAGTTTCGATGCAGGCATATCGGAAATATTCCCATTCCTCATAGCAGGGGCGGCCATTCATATAATTCCTGACGAAATGAGGCTTTCTCTTAAAGATATAAACCTGTATTTTAAAGAGAATAACATTACCCATACCTTCCTTCCCACCCAGTTTGCGGAGCAGTTTATGGAACTGGAGGAAAACACTTCCCTTAAATATCTGGATACAGGGGGAGATAAAGTCAGGTTCTTTAAACATCATGATTATAAAGTTGTAAACGGCTATGGCCCCACCGAATACACCGGCATAACCACTACTTTTACCATAGAACGTATGTACGACAATATTCCCATAGGAAAACCTGTGGCCAATACGGATATATATATACTCGACAGAAACGGCTCGTTAACACCTGTGGGAGTTCCCGGAGAATTGAACATATCTGGAGCCGGCCTTTCCAGAGGTTATCTCGGTAGACCTGACCTGACGGCAGAAAAATTTGTAAACAATCCCTTCCGTCCGGGAGAAAAAATGTACCGCACAGGAGACCTGGCGAGATGGCTTCCCGACGGAAATATTGAGTTCCTTGGAAGAATGGATGAACAGGTAAAAGTCCGCGGTTACCGTATAGAACTGGGAGAAATAGAACATACAATAAAGGAATATTCCGAAATAAAAGATGTTGTCCTTATGGCTCACGAAATTATAAAGGGAGATAAAACCCTCTGTGCCTATATCGTATCGGATCAGGACATAGATATAGAAAAACTCAGAGATTTCCTCAGAAAAACTCTGCCTGACTATATGGTTCCCGCTTATTTCATTAAAATGGATAAAATACCTCTTACGCCGAACGGAAAGGTAGACAGGAAAAAACTCTCTCCTCCTGACTTTGCGGACTATAAGAAAGAGATTAAAACACCGAAAAATGAAAGTGAAGAAAAGATCTGCAGAGCCTGGGAAAAAGTCCTGAATGTAAGTAATATAAGTATGGATGATAACTTCTTTACCCTTGGAGGCCATTCCCTGAAAGCAGTTGCCCTCGTGGCGGAACTTCAGAAGGATTTCGATATAAAATTAAATGATATATTCAAATATCAAACCGTTGAAGAACTGGCTGAAAATATAACAGGCATAAAAGATAACCTGAAAAAGAAACTCCTGGATTTAAAGAAGGGACTCTCTTTACCTGTCAGGGAAGAAAGTGACATGGCGGAAATAGACGAAGCTATAGTGAAATACAGAGATGAATACAAAAAATATTCCTCTCTCGATCTGTCTGTAAAGAAGAATTATAGAAATATACTTCTTACGGGAGCGACAGGTTTCCTTGGCAGTTATCTCCTCCGCGATCTTCTTACGAAAAGAGATGCTGCTCTTTATGTAACGGTAAGAGGCAGAAGTGAGGAAGACTGCAGAGAACGGCTCTCTAAGAAAATTTCCTATTACTTCGGGTCTGAATTCTTCGAACATTACAGAGAGAGAATTGTAATACTTAAAAGTGAACTTTCAGAAGAAAATCTCGGCCTTTCTCAGGATATATATGACGACCTTTCTTTAAAAATAGACTGTATAATAAACTCTGCGGCCAATGTAAAGCACTATGGCCTCTATCAGGAATTTTATAACGGAAATGTAAGATCTGCCATTAACCTCCTTGAATTTGCTCTGTCGGGGAACGTGAAAGACTTTCACCATGTTTCCACTACTTCTGTGGGAATGGGTTATATAGAGAATAAAGATAAGGCCCTCTTTACGGAAGACACAGTAGATATAGGTCAGAAGTCCGATAATTTCTATGTTCAGACAAAACTGGAAGGAGAAAAAGCTGTTCTGGAGGCAAGATCCAGAGGACTTATGGCCAATATATACAGAGTGGGTAATATTACCTTTGATTCTGAGAAAGGCATATTCCAGGAAAATATAGAATCGAATGCCTTTTATCAGAGGATAAAATCCTTTATAAACCTGGGAATTATTCCGCAGGAAGCCGGAGAAACTGATCTCTCCTATGTAGACGGAGTAAGCGGCGCAATTCTCTCACTATTTGATGTAAAAGAACTTGAAAATAACATATTTCATATAGAAAACCCTCAGAAGGCAGAACTTTCTGGTCTTCTCTCTTCAGAGGAACTGGGACTTAATATTCAACATCTGGCCATGACATCAGTTATAGATTATCTGCTGGAACATTATGACCACGAAGGTTTCAGGGAATACATAGAAAGTCTTATGGTTCACATGGGATTTATGGCAGAAGAAGATACGGGAAAGGTGACTTATATTATAACCCTGTGTGAGAAAACAGACTTTATACTGGACAGAGCGGGCTATAAGTGGCCTTCTCTTGATATGAAGTCCATTAAAAAGATGATATACGAAGCTCTCAGAAACAGGGTTTCCATATTGAAAAACTGCCATGTCTTTGAAGGTCTTGCCCCTGAAGAACTGGGTATTGTCGCAGGCAGAGCATGGCAGGAGTATTATCCTGACTCCTCAGACATTCTCCTTGAAGATCAGATGAATGATAGTTTCTATGTTATTGCCAGAGGAGCGGTATCGGTAAGCTGTACATCGAGTTCAGGCTGGATTGGAACTGTTTCCATACTGGGAGAAGGTAATATTATGGGAGAAGACAGTATATTTGAAGACAGTCGTGCCGGCATACTTGCAGAATCTGTCCTTGGAGATGTTCTTCTCCTGAGATTTAAAAATAAGGATATAAGAAATCTTATGGATAAAATCCCGCAGATTGGCAGCAGTCTGATAAAGGAATTAACTGGTAAGCTGGCAAATCTGAGAAAGATAATTGTAACTATCGGATAGGTTTATATTATGAAAGGATGTGTAAATATAAAAACATGGAAGATAATAAAAGTAACATATCTGTAATGATTCCGATTTGTATAGGTGTATTTCTTGCAAATCTTGACGGAAGTATTGTAAATATTGCTCTCCCCACACTTCTCAAGTATTTCAATGTAGATGCGTCTGAGGTTTCAATCGTTGTAGTTTCGTATCTTCTTGCAATGAGCTGTTTCCTTCTGCTTTTCGGGAAACTCAGTGATATAAAAGGGCCGAAAAAGATATTTATGTCGGGGTTTGTTATTTTTCTTTTTGCTTCTTTGCTGTGTACTTTTTCCACCGGTATTTATATGTTAAGTGCATTCCGGTTTATTCAGGGTATCGCCTCTTCCATACTGGCTTCAACATTTGGCGTGTTGATATTGCATTATATTCCCCCTGACATCAGAGGCAGAGTATTCGGTCTTGTTGCAGTGGCAGGAGGAACCGGATATGCTCTGGGTGCCCCTCTGGGAGGAGTTATTATAAAATATTTGACCTGGAAGTGGATATTTTATATAAATATTCCTCTATGTCTGATTGCTTTATTTATGGCTTACAGATATTTGCCCGAAAAAAAGACTAAACCTTCGGACGGTTCATCAATAGATTTTATAAGTGTAGTCTTAAGTTTTATATTTTTATGTGCCATAACTACCGTCATGAACAGGCTGAACACTGAAGGATGGAAATCTCCATTTATTATTATCTCATTTATAACTTTTCTTTTCACATTCTTTTTATTTATTCATCGTCAGATGAAGATTCCTTCACCTCTTATGGATATTAAGATATTTAAAAACAGAGAACTGTCTGTTGGTTTTATAGCAGCATTTCTCTCCGGTATGATACTTGCCGGCAGTTCCTTTCTTTTCCCCTTTTATTTTGAATTTGTCAGGAATTTTAACTCTGCCACAACAGGAATATACCTTATGATTATGCCCCTTCTTTCCACTCTCCTGGGACCTCTTGCAGGTTATCTTTCTGACAGATACGGCCCCAGGACAGTTACCTTATATTCTACTTTTTTAATGGCCATATCTATAATAATGATTTCCATGTTCGGCAATACTATATCACCATATTACATTATTATTTCATTGATACTCTATGGCACTGCCCTTGCCTTTTTTCTTACTGCAAATATCACCCTTATTATGGGTTATGCTCCTCCGGGAAAAGAAGGTATTACCTCTGCTCTTACCGGACTGAACGGCGCTCTTTCCGGCTCAACGGGCATATCGATTTTTGCAGCTCTTTTTTCCTATTATACGGCAGCCGGCGGAAAGGAAATGAATCCGGTTTATATAATAAAAGGGTTTCAGGTATGTTTTATATGTTTTATTTTTCTGGCACTTTCAATTTTTATTACCACACTCCTCATAAAGGAAAAGAGGAGATTTACGACAAAGCTTTTGAAGATTGCCCCTTTTTCTGTTGTCAGTGAAGAGTAAATATGGGTAGTGATTGATTATATCACAAAAAATGTTATAATATTATTGGAGAAAGTTTAAAATTGAATAAAGGTGAATTTATATGAAATATCGGGTTAATATAGAATATGTGGACAATGCATATACTGTCTGGTGTCCTGCTCTTCCTGGATGCTGGTCTGAAGGTGCTACCGAAGAAGAAGCTCTTGAAAATATAAAAGATGCAATCGAAGGTTATCTTGAGACTCAAAAACAATTGGATAAATCAGAAAAATTTCGATATGTTGAGGTTTCAATTTAAGTGTCTAAACTTCCAGGAATTAATCACGATCGTGCAGTCAGAGCGTTTGAGAAAGCAGGATTCTGGATAACCAGAGAAGGTAAACATACAATAATGACTGATGGAAATTTAATTGTCACTATCCCCAGACATAAGCCTATTCAACCATTCACTATGGCCTCAATTGTTCAGGATGCCGGATTAACGATAGATGAGTTTAAAAGTTTATTGTAAATATAAATTTATTTTGAAACAAACATATAGCAAGGTTAATGAAATTGTGGATAAATTTACGGCTTATAATACTCAATTATATATTTATAGCCCTGTTCTGCAAGAAACATCTGTCTGTTAAGTGCAAAATCCTGTTCCTTCGACCTCTTTTGCTTGAAATATTCATACTGAGGTGAGCATAAATAATACATATATACTCTCGTGACGCGTAACGCGTTACGCGTGACGGGAGGAAAACGTTCATTAAATGCTTATGCTCAGGTCAGTAATAGACTTCTTCTTTTGTATTTATAGATTAGAGTAATTCTAAAAAGTCTTGTCCTAAATATTACAAATTGACCTCACCTCTTGTGGATTATCAAAAAAATACTTTAAATTCGTAATAACAGCTTCTTCCAGTTTATCAATATTAATAATTTCTGTAAAAATTGGCATCATATCCTTGAGTATTTTCCATAATCTTTCAATAGGATTAAGATTGGGAGAGTATGGAGGCAGATAAACTGGTTTTAGAGTAATTCTAAAAAGAAAAGTCTCAAACTCAAGGATAAAAATAAAAAGT